>NZ_PJBX01000139.1:0-22671 GCF_002836335.1 Psychrobacter sp. Sarcosine-02u-2
CTATCTAATCGTTGTTATGACAGTTATGAGGCTATTGTCGATGCCACTTGCTTGGCTTGGAATAATTTGCTTAAACAGCCACAAAGAATTCGGTCGTTAACTGCTCGTGCTTGGGCGCAACTTTAATTTTTGGGTTTGGTATTACTTTACTGTTAAATTCTCCGACGAAAAAGCCCTTAATTCATATTAAGGGCTTTTTTTATGCTAAACGTTATTGATACAAAAATGAAAAACAGGCCATTAAGCTAAAGTAGTCATTGACTTGATATTACTATAAAGCTCTTTTTGCTCAGCACTTGGACGCGCGGTTTGTACTGCCATCAATTGTGACATATCGCCTTCAACACGAATTTTACCGGCCATAAAAGCGCCCATGATTTCATTGGTATCAAAGTTGGTTATGATAGATTGCAGCAAGCTACGATCCAACAATAAAGTTGTGGTTGCCTTATCATTCAAACCGCGATGTAGTAAGCCGTCAGCAAAGCTTGCTTCGATATCTTGCTCCGTATCGGTGACTTTTAAGTTCACCACCATATTGGCAAGCGCTGGTGGTAAATTTAATTCACCGGCTTCTTGACCCATTTTCTCAACTTGCTCAAACCATTCGTCTGTCAAAAAAACTGCCATATTATTATCCTTAATACCTATTATTTATGAGGTTATTTATGAAGGTAGGCTTGTGCCAGCATACGGCTAAGCCTAACCACTATTTAAAAGTTAAAAATATTCGTTAATATCAGTATAAAGCACTTGGTTAGCGATAATACAAGGCGCCATTATAAGGGGCGATTCGATGATAAGTAAAACCTATTTATAGCGCAAATGCTGCTATTGTTACAAAACCACCGCTTAATTGTATTTTTGCGCCAAAAAGCACTATCTTTTTTCACCCCTAGAATAGTAGGGAAATTGGGTATAAAATAGGTGTATAACGCTGTAAGATTATATCGTTAGTAACTATTTTTACCAAAGAGTTTGTATTTTGGCGCATAGTTCTGATGATATTTGATTAGGTTTGCGTTACAATACCCTTAAACAGAGTCGGGAGTTTTAACTAAACATTACGTAAACATGGTTTTTGTCAGCCGCCGCTAGCATACATTGATGGTGTACAAGTTTTTTATCACCAATTGAATATTAGTATTTATCTTCGTTCATACTGGCTTTTTAGCAGTAATAATTAAGATACATACTCAGCCTCAATAGATGTTTGATGCTCAAGGAAGGCACATTGTCTTATCAAATTTAACCGTTTATTATTTATCAATCATCCTATTATCGTCTAACTGTGAGCGCCGTGCGTTTATATCGCCGCTCTCAACTCAGCAGTAACCGCCGAACATTAGCGTAGGGTTGATTTAATCGTAAATAAGGTATCGATAATAAGATTTGGCAAAAACAACATGTACCGCAACCATAATCTGCTTATAATTTTTTATAATATAGAGGCTGCGGAGAGTTAGTTAATTCTGTTGATAATTCGGGCTGTAAAGGAATCATCCAATGAGTTTACAAAACACAGCAGTCGCCCCAATTGACCGTGAATATGAAATCACTGTCGTAAGATTCTTTACGATAATGGCCGTGATATGGGGCATCGTCGGCATGAGTATTGGTGTGTTCATTGCTTCACAGTTAGCATGGCCAGCACTAAACTTTGACATTCCATGGCTGACATTCAGTCGTCTAAGACCGCTACACACTAACGCGGTTATCTTTGCATTCGGTGGCTCTGCCCTGTTCGCAACCTCTTATTATGTGGTACAGCGTACCTGTAAGACGAGACTATTCGCTCCTTATTTAGCTTGGTTTACCTTTTGGGGTTGGCAAGCGGTTATCGTCGCAGCGGTTATTACTCTTCCTTTAGGTCTGACATCGACCAAGGAATACGCTGAGCTTGAGTGGCCAATCGATATCTTGATTGCTTTGGTATGGATTTCTTATGCCATTGTGTTCTTCGGTACGCTCATCAAACGTAGAACTTCACACATTTATGTGGCTAACTGGTTCTTTGGCGCATTTATTATTACGATTGCTCTACTGCATATCGTAAATAGTATGGCCATCCCTGTTAGTGCGTTTAAATCTTACTCATTATTTGGCGGTGCGACCGATGCGATGGTGCAGTGGTGGTACGGGCATAATGCGGTAGGTTTTTACTTAACGGCCGCGTTCCTTGGAATGATGTATTACTTTGTTCCAGTTCAGATTGGTCGTCCTATTTATTCTTATCGTTTGTCTATCGTTCACTTTTGGGCATTGATTGCTTCATACATGTGGGCTGGTGGTCACCATTTGCATTATTCAGCGCTTCCAGATTGGACGCAGTCTCTCGCCATGGTGTTCTCAATCATCCTATTTGCGCCATCTTGGGGTGGTATGATTAACGGTGTACTAACGCTATCAGGCAGTTGGGATAAGCTGCGTACCGATCCGATCATTCGCTTTATGATTGTGGCATTGTCGTTCTACGCGATGTCAACGTTTGAAGGTCCGATGATGTCTATTAAGACCGTCAACGCGTTATCGCATAACACGGACTGGACAGTCGGTCACGTACACTCAGGTGCACTTGGCTGGGTTGGTATGATTACGATTGGTTCGCTATATGTACTGTTACCACGTATTTATAACAAGCCAAAAATGTACTCTATCAGCTTAATCACCACGCATTTCTGGTTAGCAACAGCGGGTACTATCTTCTATATCGTTTCTATGTGGATTTCAGGTATCGGCCAAGGCATGATGTGGCTTGCAACCAATCCAGATGGTACGTTGGTATATAGCTTCGTTGATACCGTTGAGTTCTCACATTTCCCATATATTGGTCGTGCTTTTGGTGGCCTATTGTATGTATCGGGTATGGTTGTTATGGCCTATAACGTTTATAAAACACTTAAAATGCCAGAAGGTAAGCCTGTTGATATCGCAGATCCTACTGATCATGAACCTAGTGTTGATAAACCTTCGGCAGCTAACGTATAAGGAGCGATCATGTCTGGTACACCGCATGAAATTATTGAAAAAAATACAGGCTTGTTGGTTATCGGTATTGTTATTGCCATTAGCTTTGCAACGCTCGTTGAAATCGTACCGCTGATTTATGATAACAAGGGTCCTGAAGAAGGTGGGGTAAACGCTCCCCTTCCCGCCATGGAGCCATGGACCGCACTTGAGTTTGAAGGTCGTGACATCTATATTCGTGAAGGCTGTCACGTCTGTCATACGCAAATGGTGCGTCCATTACGTGCGGAAGTTGAGCGTTATGGACCTTACTCACGTGCTGCTGAATCTACGTGGGATCACCCATTCTTATGGGGTTCTAAACGTACTGGTCCTGACTTGGCACGTGTTGGTGGACGTTATTCTGAAGATTGGCAAAAACAACATCTTATCGATCCACGTTCATTAGTACCTGAATCTGTAATGCCTGGTTTCCCTTGGCTTGCAACCAATGAAGTAAACGGTACCAATGTGCAAACTAAAATGCGTCTATTCCGTGATCAGTTTGGTGTGCCTTACACTGAAGAAGATATCGAAGGAGCGCCAGATGCGGTACTTGGCGCCACTGAGCTTGATGCTCTGGTTGCCTACTTACAGCAATTGGGTACCGCGATGGAAGGACAGCGCTAATGGGTATTGGTGAATTACAAACAATTGCGACCGTTTCTGCTTTTATTGCCTTCGTGGGCGTTGCATGGTGGGCGTATTCGCCAAAAAACAAAAAACGCTTCGAAGAAGATGCACAACTTGCGCTTGATGACAAAGATAAAGAAGCTTTGGCTGAAGAGCAGCGCAATAAGGATAAACGATGACATTTTTTTGGAGTTCTTGGATCACCATACTAAGTATTATGTGTTGGGCGGGTATCCTCGGCGTCTTACTAATGGTGTTGAAATACAAGCCAGAAGTAGAAGAAGACGGTACTACTGGGCACACTTACGACGGTATTCAAGAATACGATAAGCCACTGCCTAAATGGTGGTTAGTGATATTTTTTGGCTCGATCATTTGGGCTGTTGCATACTGGATATTTTTCCCTGCTATCTTTCCATCAAAATGGGAAGGTATCACGACTGTAGAAGTAGATGGCGAAACCGTGCCATGGACCTCGCATAACGAGTTAGCAAGCGAGCTTGAAAGTAATAATAAGGTATTTACCGATAACTTCGAGCAAAATATCTTGGCTAAAGCAGATGCCAGCGGAGCAACCAAAACGCTAGCAACGCTGTCTGAGATGCAAGCAACCATGCGTCGCAGTGAAACACCGCCAGCAGACTTGCAATCTCAGATTGATGAGAAAATTGCTGAGCTTGCACCGTACGTTGAAAAACTTGCTGAAAACCCGAATGCGCTAAAAGTCGGTAGTCGCCTGTTCTTACAGAACTGTGCTGTCTGTCACGGCTCTAATGCGAAAGGTGCGCTAGGCTACCCTAATTTGACCGACAATGACTGGTTATATGGCGGTGAAGCTTCACATATCCTAACGACGCTACATAATGGTCGTGTTGGTGGTATGGCAGCTTGGCGTGACCAACTTGGTGAAGATGGTGTGCGTGCAGCGGCTGAATATGTCTTGTCAATCTCTGGTAACCAACCAGGTTATGAGCTTGACCAAGCTAAAGTTGCTCAAGGTAAAGCCATTTTCCATGAGCCTACTAACTGTGTACTTTGTCATGGTGAAGACGCTAAAGGTATGATCTCTACTGGGGCGCCAAACTTGACTGATAACATCTGGTTATATGGCGGCGATCGCGAAAGTATCCGTGATACCATCCGTTATGGCCGTGCCGGTGTGATGCCAGAATGGGAAACCAAACTAGGTAATGAGCGCATTATGCTGCTTGCTGCGTATGTTTATTCTTTATCAGACAGAACGCCTCAGCCTGCTAAAGCACAGCCTGTTTCTGCCGCTGCTCCAAAAGCAGCCACATCTGAAACGGCAGTTGCAAACTAAGCGCATTTAGTCAGTTGTATATCGTAAATAAGTGGTATTTAACAAAGGGAGAACTGTTATTGCAGTTCTCCCTTTTTAGTTATTTATCAGTTTTATGTCTTATTAATAAACTTTGTTTATGAGCAACTCGCAAAATCAAACTGCCGATAGATTTAATACGTTTTATGCTCTATTACCACTGGTTTTAATATTTATCAAGCTTAATAATGATACGCCCTTCGTCTATCAATAAGTCGCAGATAAGTATTGCTTTTTAACATTCTCACCCCATTTATAGTAGGGAAACTGCTAAAATAGTAATCCATTAGAAACACTATAGAATCATCTATTTAAGCATATTTTAATCATTTATTTACAATCGCTCATTTGGTAGCAAGCTTGAATACTTTTTTTGGTATGAGACTTGCCACTTACTGACATTGATAACATCGCACATCCATATACCCAGCTATTAAAGGTATTTGTTCATCATGCCAGCAGACTGATTCTTTTTTTAAAGAGGCACGTTTATGTCAGCACAACCATCCAATAAAATTCCTGTCGTTGAGGTGGATCTTAACGCCAATAAAAAACGCGTTCACCCTAGATTTATCACCGGATTTTACCAAAATATCCGCGTGATTAGCATGTATGCGTTATTGGCATTATTTTTGATTTTACCGTGGATAAGGTATAACGGCAGGCAAGCTATTTGGTTCGATGTGCCGTCGCAGCATTATTATATTTTTGGTATGACCTTTTTGACGCAGGACTTTTACTTTCTAGCGGTCTTTGCGCTTATTGCGGCTTTTGCGCTATTTATGGTAACGGTATATGCAGGACGAGTTTGGTGCGGTTATGCTTGCCCGCAAACCATCTGGACGCATATGTTCCAGTATGTGGAAAAAATCGTCATCGGCGATCGTAACAAACGCATTAAGTTTGATAAAGAACCTATGAATGCTAAAAAAGTCTTCAAGCGTTTTTTAATCTACTTTATTTGGTTTGTATT
Source organism: Psychrobacter sp. Sarcosine-02u-2 (assembly GCF_002836335.1). Taxonomy (NCBI): domain Bacteria; kingdom Pseudomonadati; phylum Pseudomonadota; class Gammaproteobacteria; order Moraxellales; family Moraxellaceae; genus Psychrobacter; species Psychrobacter sp. Sarcosine-02u-2. Next base: position 5,952 of record NZ_PJBX01000139.1, read on the forward strand.
TTCGATGATTACGGCGATGACGTTTGTCAGTTATGTATCAGGGACAGAAGCTCTATATGGTAGTTGGCAAATATTAGGGGGTGTTATCCCCTTCCCTGATTGGTCAACGTGGATATGGGTATCGATATTTATTTTCGCTTTTTCAACTTACGTCAATGCAGGCTATATGCGCGAGCAGATGTGTATCCAAATCTGTCCGTATGGCCGTTTCCAAAGCGTGATGTTTGATAAAGATACCTTGATTGTTTCTTATGATTATGAACGCGGTGAACCTCGCGGCGCCCGTAAAAAAGGCACCCATCCTGAGAATTTAGGCGACTGTATTGACTGTACGATGTGTGTGCAAGTATGCCCAACGGGTATCGATATTCGTGATGGTTTGCAGGTTGCGTGTATCCAGTGTGCCGCCTGTGTCGATGCTTGTAATGATGTAATGGATAAAGTTGGCTACCCACGTGGCTTGATTCGTTATACCACAGAACGGCAATTGGTCGAAAAAGAGCCAAGCCGTGTATTGCGCCCGCGCTTTTTTGCTTATTTAACCTTGCTTGCGGTACTTTGTGGCGGTGTGGTTTATGCATTGACAGACCGCGTACCGTTAGAGATTGATATTCGCCGTGACCGTAATCAGTTGTCGTCATTGAACCAACAAGGCATGATTGAAAACAGCTATATCGTTAAATTGACCAACAAAACCCAAAGTGCACACACTTATAAAATAAGCCTTGAGCCACAAGAGGGCTTGAGCTTAGGCGTACGCTTTAATGATGTGCCGTTAGAAGCAGGCGAAAGCTTTGATATGCCAGTCAGTATCTATGGCGACCCTGAGGTGATTGAGTTTGGTCAAACGCCGATTACTTTAACAGTAGCCAGCGAAGACGGTAAATATAATGTGAGTAAACAAAATATCTTTACCACGCAAGGGCAGTAATTATTGAGTATGTAGTTGCTTTTATTTATTCATCCGCTCGTTAGTGGTGCTTGGTCAACGACTAATTACCACTGACTGGCAGCTGAAGTATTTATCATTAAACTGGCTGCTCTGAGCCGTCGGTTTATTTTTTGATAGCGTTTATAATAAGCTGACAAACCTCACTTTATAAACGAGTATCTGATTAATAGGTATGTTATGTCTAGTCCAGCACCGAACTTTAAGCATCAAGACAGCCAACCATGGTACAAAAACTATATGGTGGTTATCTTTGTCATTGGCATGCCAGCTTTTGTAGTAATCGCTTGCATTTGGTTTGTTTATTATTCTTATCAAATCCGTGATAGCGTGGTACGCGACGATTGGTATATGGATGGCAAAACCCTATATCATGACGTCTCACGCGACAAGCTCACCTATGATTTGGATTTACATGGCAAGATGCAGTTTGCCGATAATGGCGATGTCGTGTTTTATCTCAATTATCCTCAGCAAAGCTTGCAGTCTGGTAAATTATTAAACGGTGAGCCTTTAACCTATCCTGACTCTTTAGAGTTGTCTATCTCGCACGCCACCGACATTAAAAAAGACCGCGATGCGGTACTCAAACATCAAGAAGGTAACAAGTACACGGCACAAGTCGATTTGGATGACGTAAAAGGCAAATATTATTTGCAAGTCAGTTATGATGGAAAGAATGATTGGCGCATGCAGGATGTCGCAAAATTACCGCGTCCAGAGGTGAGTTTTAATCCTCTACCCGTTTTTGCTAAAAGTTAATCTTTAACGTTAAATTAATACCAAAAAACCAGCCATTAGTGAATAATGCGCTGGTTTTTTTTGGTGGTAATTTTATAAAAACATAGTGAGTGAAAAGTAATATCGATACATCACGCACTGCTGATATCGTCGCGTTTTTAGGATATTTTGACTATAGCTATCTATATGATTTAAATCACCGGATTAATCGTCGGGATTTTTTGCGTGGTACGGCTAGTTTTTGGCATGCTATCGGTGCTTTCTGCCTGCTGACTATGGTCGTGGTCTTGGTTACTGGCAAACTTCGGATTAAAAACTTGAGTTTTTGGCGCTACTGGTAAACCAATCTCAGCCAAACTGTCGGTCTGCCCTGCTTGGATATTATCGCCTTCAAATAAGCGCTCATTGTCATCGCGCTCTATGTTTAAAGTTTCAAAGTCAAACAACTCGCGATCGGCCAATTGTGACGGCGCGACGTTTTGCATGGCTTTAAAAATAGACGCCAAACGCTGCGGATGGGCGTTATCCCATTCGCGTAGCATGTCATTGATAATTGCTCGTTGCAGATTGGTTTGGCTGCCGCATAGATTACACGGAATAATCGGAAATTCTTTTAAACGTGCGTATTCAATGATGTCTTTTTCTTCAACGTAAGCAAGCGGACGAATCAGTAAGTTTTGCTTATCATCGCTTAGCAGTTTTGGCGGCATGGATTTCAGCGCGCCGCCGTGGAATAAGTTTAAAAAGAACGTCGCGAGCATATCATCGCGGTGATGACCAAGGGCGATTTTGGTGGCACCGATTTGTTTGGCAAAACCATATAGCGAACCGCGACGCAGGCGTGAGCAGGCCGAGCAGTACGTTTTACCTTCTGGCACCACGCTTTTGACGATACTATAGGTATCTTTTTCTAAAATATAATGGGCAATACCTTGCTCATTCAAATAAGCGGGCAAAATATCTTCGGGATAACCGGGCTGCTTTTGGTCAAGATTTACCGCAACGATATCAAAGCTAATCGGTGCAATGCGTTTGAGTAGCAATAAAATATCGAGCAGCGTATAACTGTCTTTGCCGCCCGAGACGCAAACCATAACAACATCGCCATCTTCAATCATATTGAAATCGCGAATCGCCCATGATACTTGGCGACGCAGCTTTTTTTGTAGCTTGCGAAATTCCGCCGTTTCAGTCGGTAAAATTTGCGTAGAAGATGCTTGCTGAGTGGTATTATCGTTACTTATGGCCTCGTCAGCGATATCAGTATCTTCAATATAATTATCCCAGCCAGTATTGGTAGAATCGGCATCTGCAGAAACAGTTTCGCTAGTTGCTTCATCAAACTGAGAAGGGATTTTAGGCGTAAACAAGGTCGCGACGGTCATAAGGTACTCAATATCTTTACAAAGTTGACGTTACGGTAAAAATAAGCAGCCGTAACTTTAACAGGCTGGCTTTAAAAGCAGCGATTATAACAAATTTTGCTAACAGATTGAAAAGTCGCACAAAATTAGTGGCTTTTTGTGCCCAATTTTATCGCCAGTTAAGAGCAATTAAACATATCTTCAAAGTTATGTAATAATGCTATCTTAGTTAAAATAACCATTTCTCAAAAACTCAAATTTTTCAAATTTCTTAAATCAGCAATAGACAATACTATGACTCAAATAACTGCGCAGACCTCCTCTCCCAGTCCCAAAGACAATGCTGATTTAGCAGCACTACATAAAAGCCAAAATGCCGTGGTGCTGCTATCAGGCGGGCTTGATTCCGTGACGTGTTTGTACTGGGCAAAAGCGCGCTATGCGTCTGTGACGGCGGTCAGTTTTAACTATGGTCAACGCCACAATAGCGAGCTTGTCGCGGCCAAAGCCATTGCAAAGACTGCCAATGTTAACCATCGCATTATTGATATAGATATCGCCCAGCTTGGTGGCTCATCACTCACCGACCACAGCATGACTGTCCCTGATGGCGATACTGATAAATTCCCAAGTAACAATCACGATGATAGTGATGTCAATAATATCGATAACGTTGATAACGTTGATAACGTCGATAATAACGCCATTCCAAACACCTATGTGCCGGCGCGTAATACCATATTTTTATCTTATGCTTTGGCAGTCGCTGAAGTCACTGATGCCAACCATATCGTCATCGGCGTCAGTTCAGTCGATTATTCTGGCTACCCTGATTGTCGTCCAGAATATATCGCCGCCTTCGAACACATGGCGAACCTTGCTACTAAAGCTGGTGTCACCGGTCACCATTTATCGATTCAAACGCCGTTGCAGCATTTATCCAAAGCCAAAACCATTGAGCTTGGTTTAGCGCTTGGAGTCGATTATGGGCAGACGATTTCTTGTTATCAGGCAGATGCCAATGGTCTTGCTTGCGGTATTTGCGACAGCTGCGTCCTACGTCGCCAAGGATTTGCCCAAGCTGGGGTTGCTGATCCAACGCGTTACCAGTCTAATGAGTCTTAATAAACCTTTGAAAATATTCTGTTAAGTATTTGAAAATGGCGCTATTATTGTCTCGGCGCGGCCACCCATTAAACATTTGCGCAACATTTACTTGCATTAACACAGCACGCTAGCGTTGTATTTTAAGCAATTTACTTGCTATGGTATGGGCGACTATGTCAGTCACAAGCGGCATGTACTGCTGGCTTACTAAAATATAATGAGTGACATAGTTAAAAAAGGCTTTTATAGTTACCTATACTTTTATCATCACTTATATAAGCCATAAAACCTGTGACCACATAACACTACCAAGATTTTTATATAAAATCTGAGAAATTGACACGACCCGTAGAGGATGTTTATGAAGTTTTTGCCTGTTTTACCCCTAGCTCTTGCTGCGCTGTTTGCCTTACCACAAGCAAACGCAGCCGACATCAAACAAGACAATATCAATACCTGTGTCAATGGCGCGGTCAAATATAAAGTCGCTAATAAAAGCGATGCCACCAAACTTTGTAACTGCACCATCGGTGTCCGTAGCAATATGACCATCGGTCAAATGTGGGAAATCGAGAGCTATGCAAAAAGTAAAAAAGACCCATCAGGTCTGCCTTACGTGAAAAAAATGCAAAAAGACTTGCAGCAATGCACGGTGGGCTTGGACCTAAAACAGCCACAAAAACCTGCCTAAGCTGCTTAAAAAAATATTTGCTACAAAATACAAAAGACTGGTCATCGCCAGTCTTTTTTGTTGCGAATGAATAAGTGAAGTGTAAAACGGAGTATTTATTTCTGCCAAACTGCCTATAATAAGACCACCTACTATAATATACGCATAACCGAAACTAATAAGGATTTTATAATGGCTAAGCCCACTACAGAGAACCTTGCCCTGCCCGATTTTCCGGTCACTATCGTGCGCGAGCTAGACGGCAATTTTATTTATGACGATATCAGCCTAAAAGAGCTGGTTGCCCATACCGATAAGGGGCTTATCTTATATTTTTATCCAAAAGACAATACCCCAGGCTGTACCACGCAAGCGACAGAATTTACTACTCATATCAATGCGTTTGATGAATTGGGCTACGATATCATCGGTGTGTCGCGCGATAGCGTTGAGTCTCACGAAAAATTCATCGCTAAGTACAATTTGCATATTCCTCTGATTAGCGACAGTGATGAGAAATTATGCCAATATTTTGATGTAATTAAAGAAAAAAATATGTATGGCAAAGTCAGCTTAGGCCTTGTACGTTCAGCCTTTGTCTTTAATAAAGATGGCATTCTTACTCATGCACAGCGCAATTTACGCGCAGCTGGCTATACCGAACGCTTACTCGCCACGCTCGCCCCATAATATTTTTATGATTATTTAGCAATTTTATTTATCTCTATCGACTACTATAAAACCTTTTTTTTGTGAGTAATATGAATCAACAGACTGACAGCACCACCGATAATAACACTGATAAAAAAGCGACGCGCAAGGTAACGGTGGCGGTCATCGGCGCCGGTACCGCCGGTCAAAATGCCTTTCGCCAAGCCAGAAAACTAAAAGATGATGTGCTAATCATTAATGACGGCTATTGGGCAACGACTTGTATCGCCGTCGGTTGTATGCCGAGTAAACTTCTCATCGCTGCTGCCGATCGCGCCTATGACACCAACCATTCTGGCGAGTTTGGTATTCATGCTACTGCTCAAATAGATGGCAAACAAGTGATGGAGCGGGTTCGCGCCGAACGCAATCATTTTGCCAGTTACGTCCAAAAGCAAGTAGAAAGCTGGCCTGCTGAGACAAAAATAGCGGGTCGCGCTTACATCAACCAACAAGGTCTCATTGAAGTCAATGACGAACTCATCGAAGCCGATAAAATTATCATAGCGACTGGTAGTAAGCCGTTTATCCCCGATAACTGGGCTGATAAACTTGGCAAAACCTTACTGACTTCTGACACTGTCTTTGAGCTAACTGATTTACCAAAGTCACTAGCCGTCGTCGGCGCAGGTGCTATCGGCTTGGAGCTTGCACAAGCCTTTACGCGTTTGGGCGTCGAGGTCACGCTTTTTAATCGTGACAAACGCGTCGCTGGTTTAAAAGATGATGATATCAGTAATAAAGCCATTGATTGCTTAAGTCGTGAGCTGACCATGCATTTGGGCAGCAAGATTAACGATGTCGGTCAGCAAGCAGCAGATAACGAAGGCTCAGCGGCTTTTATCGATTACGAAGACAGCGCTGGTGAGACGCGGCAGTGGCAGGGTGAGTATGTATTGGTCGCTACGGGTCGACGCAATAATATCGCGGCCCTAGGCGTTGAAAACGTAGGTGTTGAGCTTGATGACAAAAATCGTCCAAAGCAGCTCGATAAAAAAACGGGTAAAATTGGCAATTTAGAAGTTTATATCGTCGGTGACGCCAATGCCAACCTGCCTTTATTACACGTTGCCAGTGATGAAGGTTTTAGTGCGGGTAGTATGGTCTGTAACAACAATAGCGATGCATATATCCGCCCAACTGCCGCGCCGTTTTCTATCGTCTTTTGCTCACCACAAATCGTTAACGTCGGCATGTCGCTACCTGAAATACAAGCCGATCCAGAGCTTGAATATGTGATTGGAAAAGCCAGCTTTGACAATCAAGGTCGTAGCCGTGTGATGGGTGTCAATTGCGGCCTACTGCACATTTATGGGTGCAAAAAGACAGATAGAATTTTGGGCGCAAGTATGGTTGCCCCTGATGCTGAATATATCGGTCATATATTGGCGATGGCGATTACCAATGATATGAGTATAAAGGACATGCTCGACACGCCTTTTTATCATCCGACGATACTAGAAGGTCTACGTACGGCGTTACGCGATGTACAGCGTATGATGAAAATCCCTTATCAGTATCACGATACTCAAGAAGGGACTTTTTAATCGACTGATAAAACCATTTTTATTAAAATTAACGTTAATATGGTCTAAGCTATTACGCGCAGCTAGGCTCAGATTGAGAATGAGCTGCGCGGTTTACGCTGATTGTTCCTAAGAAATCTAGCGTTAAAACTTTATTATTAGATGATTTTATAGCTGAATTATCTTAGTATAAGCTCTTTTTACGATTCATTTGATGTAGACCCAAACTTTGCATGGATAAAACAATGGCAATCGCTGGTATTACTGACTTCTTTCGAGAGATTGTTCGCGACCTACATACCAGCCTATATATTGCTATCGGCGGCTCCATCGAAGAAGACTCACTCGACTGGACTTCTAAATCAGTAGAACTGGTGAGCACAGCCATCAAAATCCTAATACTGCTGGCGGTATTGGGGTTTTTTTATTGGCTTGCCATCTATCTTATCAAAAAAAGCAAAAGCCGCATTGGTCTCAATGAACGCCGCTCCAAAATCGCCCGCTCGGTATTACGCTATATTTGGATAGTCAGCAGCTTGATTGCCATTATGAGTCAGCTAAGCTTTGAACCAGATACGGTCAAAGCCACGGCCAAAGCCAGTACGTGGGCGGGAATTTACTATGTGTTATGGGCGTCATCTGGACAAATTATACATAAGGTTTTACAGCACTATGGTCTAAACGCCTCTATTGAGCAGCTGCTCAAAAATATTTTATCAGTGCTATTACTAGTCTTCGGACTTGCCAGCGTTATGGCACAATTTGGCTTTGATATCGTATCTTTGGTAGCAGGTCTAGGGATTGCCGGTATTGCCGTGGGTTTTGCCGCCCAATCGACGCTTGCTAACTTTATCGCCGGCATTACCATTTTACTTGAGCAGTCCTTTCAAGTCGGTGACTGGGTCAATATCAATGATAATGAAGGGCGGGTTGTGGTCATCGCGTTACGCACGACCCATATTTTGACCCGCGATAATATCACCGTCATCATCCCCAACTCCAATGTCGCCTCATCAGTGGTCACCAATTTGACCTCAAAAAACTTTATTCGTTTCGATATTCGTATGCGCATCGCTTTTGAAGACGATGTGGATAAAGCGCGCGAGGTCATTTTACAAGTGCTGTCTGATAGTGAAGTAGTGCTAAAACGCCCTGAAACCTCAGCGACGGTAGACGAGATTGGCGAATATGGGGTGTTTTTTGTTATCCGTTTTTGGGTTAAGCCCGCCGCCGTAGCGCGTATGCCAAAGATTAAAGAGGCCTTGACGGAAAATATCAAACGCGCCTTTGATGAGGCAAATATCTCAACCCCCTACCCGCATATGCGCCTGCTAATGCCAAAAAACGTTGATTCTCCTATCGACACCAAGCCCTTTGCAACCACGACCAAACTGATTACTGAAGACAACTCATTAAAACAAGATGCTGAATAACGGCTCGATAATTTCAAAACCCAGTAAGTCATCATTTTTTCAATGTAGCTTTTAAACACTTCACCATAAACACTGCACCATAAACACTGCACCATAAACACTGCCACTTTAAACTATCCACTTCGTAATTATGGTAAAATTGCCAGTTAAACCTCATAATTTTAAGCCTCAAGATTTTAAACATCAGGGTTTTGAGGTGCATTATTTATCAATTTAGCCCACAGGTAACCGTATGACCGAAACCACCACGCCCAACTCCTTATCAACCGCTGCAGCCGAGTTGTCGCTTGACCTTATTATTACTTGTGCCGATGGGCTTGAAGCACCGCTACAAATTGAGCTAAGCAGCTTTGGCATTGCAAGCGAAATCAAAAGTACGGGACGCTTAGCGGTCACCGGTAGCTTGCGCGACCTATATACCATCTGTTTATGGTCGCGGGTGGCCTCGCGGGTATTGATGCTGATTAAACGTAAAAATATCAATACTGAATACGATGTGGCAGAACAGCTGTATGGCTTGGCAAAATCGGTCAATTGGACCGAGCAATTTAGCTTAGAGCAGACGTTTGCCATTCGTCTGTCTGTCGATAAGCGCGTTGCCGTCAGTCAGCAATTTGCCATGCTGCGTATCAAAGATGCGATTGCCGATACCTTTAACGAAATCTATGACAGCCGTCCGAATATCGATAGTAAAAACCCAGATTTTTCAGTATTTGCGACGGTCAATGACAAGCAGGCTGAGCTGTATTTAGATTTATCAGGTACCAGTTTGCACCGCCGTGGCTACCGCGTTGCCATGACTGAAGCGCCGCTAAAAGAAAACTTGGCAGCGGCGCTACTTTATAGCGCGGGTTGGCATAAGAAAAATGATGCCGGTAATGCCCCTTTTTATAATGCCCTAATCGACCCGATGTGCGGCTCTGGTACTTTCATCATTGAAGCGCTACTCATGCACTGCGATTATGCTGTCGGTATCGATAAAGCGGCCAATCAATTTGGCTTTTATCAATGGCAACATCATGATGAAGCGCTATGGCAACAGATGATTGACGATGCGCAGACGCGTTTTCGTGAAGCTTTAGAGATTATCAACGAACAACCTAATACATTGCCGCTCGTTTTGGGCTTCGATGCCGATAGTGGCGCGATTTTGGCGACAGAAAAGAACTTGATTGCCGCAGGCTTGCAGGATTTATTACCGCTACTTGACCTTGAAACGCGCGCCCTTAATCAGCTCAGCCACGTTTTAAAGCCATTAGCCGATAATGGCCGCTTAAGCAATCCTTTGGTCATTACCAACCCACCTTACGGTGAGCGCTTGGGCGATGAAGATATGATTAAGCCATTATATCAAGCGCTTGGGCTTATTTTGCAAGACAGCTTTGCGGGTAGTGGCGTCAATCCGATGCTTGGTATCTTGGCAGCCAATGTCGAACAGGTTGATATCTTGCCCATTAAAGAGCCAAAAACTTTGCGCTGCCATAATGGGGCAATCACGGTTTATTTCCGCTACGGTACCTTGATTGCTGGGCAAACAGGCAGCCTCATTAGGCGCTTTGAGAAGCGCGAGATTGCCGTGGAAGAAGGCCAAGACTTTATTAACCGCTTGCAAAAAAATCTGGGCAAACTTAAAAGGCTGGCTAGTAAAGACAATGTCAGCAATATTCGCGTATACGACGCTGACTTGCCTGACTTTAAAGTGGCGATTGATTTGTATGGCGATTACGTACACGTGCAAGAATATGCGCCGCCAAAGACCATTCCGGTAGAGACCGCAAAAAAACGTTTTAATTTGGCCTTGATGGGCATTCGCGAAGTGCTCAATATTAACCGCGAACAAGTTTTTATCAAAACTCGGGCACGCCAATCGGGCAATGACCAATATAGCAAGCAAGGCAATAGCGAAAAACGCGGTAAATTTTATGTTGCGCGCGAAAATGGCGCCTATTTGTATGTCAATTTTACCGATTACCTCGATACGGGCTTGTTTATTGACCATCGCAATATGCGCGCCCGTATCAAAGACAATAGCCGCGGCAAATCGGTGCTGAACTTATTTGCTTATACTTGCACGGCGAGCGTCCACGCGGCATTGGCTGGCGCGAAAAGAGTCACCAGCGTTGACTTATCGCAAAACTATCTTGATTGGGGCAAGCAAAACTTTGCTTTAAATGGTTTAAATGTCAGCAGCAATAAATATCAATTCGTCGCCGCTGATATTTTTGAATGGATTAAAGGTAATACGGAACAATTTGATATTATCTTTATCGATCCGCCAACTTTTTCAAACTCGAAAAAGTTCCAAGGTACCTTTGATGTCCAGCGTGACCATGCTGCTCTTATTAATCGTGCGATGAACCGCTTAACCTCTGATGGCGTGTTATATTTTTCCAACAACTTCACGCGCTTTGAGCTTGATGAGCAATTAACCGAACGCTATGACATTATCGATATCACGCCACAAACGATAGGTTTTGATTTTAATATCAAAAAGCCGATTCATCAAAGTTTTGAGATTCGCCATCGCTAGAGCTGCTTGGTTAAATATAAAAGCAGCATTTAAACCTTGTCTTTTCCAGTCCGTCTTAGCGTACACATAACTATGACCCAATCAGCTTTGATTGGGTCATTTTTTGTTGCTATGATAGAACGTTACTAGCAACCGTTAAGCGACAGATTTATAACCGCTTTAATCCCACTTTTGCTAGCGTTTTGATTGATATAACCAAACTATCAAACCCTTAATCACTCTAATAACAAGGATAATCTCATGGCTTTATCATTAAATAAAGGCGGTAATTTATCGCTCACCAAAACTGACCCAAATTTAACCAAGCTACTTATCGGTCTTGGTTGGGATGAGCGCGCAACCTCTGGCGCTGAGTTCGACCTTGATGCCAGCGTGTTTTTGCTAAATACCGCTGGTAAAGTACGCGGCGATCATGACTTTATTTTTTACAACCAGCTAAAATCTGACAATGGTGCAATCGAACATACCGGCGATAACCGCACGGGCGAAGGCGACGGCGATGATGAAGTCGTCAAAGTAAACCTGACCCAAGTACCTGCTGATGTCGATAAAATCGTCGTTACGGTCACAATTCATGATGCTGCTGCTCGTAGCCAAAACTTTGGTCAAGTCGCCAACGCCTTTATCCGTGTGGTCAACGAAGAAACAGGCACGGAAGTAGTACGTTTTGACTTAGCAGAAGATTACTCTGTTGAAACGGCAATGGTGTTTGGCGAAGTTTATCGTCATAACGGTGAGTGGAAATTCCGCGCCGTTGGTCAAGGCTATTCAGGCGGCTTACAAGCCATGTGTCATCAGTATGGCGTCAATATCTAACTCGATATTAACCTCTGCCAACAACTTAGCCCATACTAAAAACAATGCCTAGACATAAACACCGCCGAAACTTAGAGCAATATGGCAGCGCTATCGCTTGCCATTCTGCCAGTAAAATATGGTTGCAAAATAGTCACAATTATTCCTAGCTAAAAGACTGGAAATGCTTTAAGTTTCGTTTAAAATTAGGCAAAAAAGTGGTTAGCGATAACCACTTTTTTTGTGGTTTGTGTTTATAATAGACCGACTTTAGCTTTATGCAACCAGACAGGATATGTCATGAGACATTTTTATTTAGACTTTATCTTCACCATTATTGCCCTAGCAGTCGCGGCATGGTGGGGATATTCACACGGCGGTATAGGCGGTATGATAACCACCTTATCTATTACCGCTATTTTGGCCGTCATGGAGATTTCATTATCCTTTGATAATGCGGTGGTCAACGCCTCAGTCCTCAAAGGCTGGGACGAGTTTTGGAAAAAGATATTTTTAACCGTTGGTATTTTAGTTGCTGTCTTTGGGATGCGCTTGGTATTCCCAATCGTTATCGTAGCAGTGACGGCTGACCTTGGCGTTATGCAAGTGGTCGATTTGGCCTTAAACGATCCTAAAGAATACTCAGCCAGATTATTGGCGCACCATGCTGAAATCTCAGCCTTTGGTGGTATCTTCTTATTACTCGTGTTCTTAAACTTTATCTTTGATGATAAAGAAGTACATTGGTTTGATTGGCTTGAGAGCCGCTTGGTCAAACTGGGCAAAGTCGATGCCATGAGTGTGTTTGTCGCGCTTATCGTGTTGATGATTGCGGTATCATTTGCCAACCCTGAGCAGTCAGCCGCGGTATTGATTGCAGGCGTTTGGGGTATCTTAATATACCTTGGCGTCCAAGTGGTTTCAGGTATGCTAGAAGGCGACCTTGAAGAAGACTTAGAAAACGCTGAAGCTGGCTCAGGCGCAGCAACGAGTGCGATTATGAAAGGTGGTATTATCGGCTTCTTATACCTAGAAGTCCTTGATGCCTCATTCAGCTTCGATGGCGTGATTGGCGCCTTTGCGATTACCAATGACGTTATCGTGATTATGCTGGGTCTAGCAATCGGTGCGATGTTCGTACGTTCGATGACTATTTTCTTAGTCGATAAAGGCACGCTTGATGAGTTTGTCTATCTCGAACATGGCGCGCATTATGCCATCGGCGCGCTAGCCATCATTATGCTATTGTCGGTGAAATTCCATGTACCAGAGATTATCACTGGTCTGATTGGTATTGCCTTTATTGGTTGGGCGTTTGTCGCGTCACTCAATTATCGTAAACACCAAGCGCTTGAATAACGCAATAATTGTCGACGTAATACTTAGACTTATTCAGATTATTAAATCACAGGTCATCACCATTATTGGTTATGACCTGTTTTTTATAGTAATTGTGAAGAATAGAGTTGTGAGCAGGGATTAGCTTAGGCTATTAATTTTTGCGCTACTTATCAGCGAGCATCTTTTGCAATTTTGCCAATATCACACCATATAAAGGTAAAAAGATAAGCACGCCCATCACTATCTTAAACAGATAGTCCATCGCGCCAATCTCAACCCAGTGCGTCGCCATAAAAGCATCTGGGCTTTTATAAAAAGCGATGGCAAAAAAGCAGAAGCTATCGACCAGATTGCCAATAAACGTCGATGCCAGGGGTGCAATCCACCACGTTTTAAGCTGGCGTAACTTATTAAAGACTTTGATATCTAACAGCTGTCCAATGACGTAAGCACTAAAGCTGGCGAGGACAATGCGAAAGACAAATAAATTAAAATCGAGCAGATGCTCATGACCGACGAACTGTCCATCAGCAAATACCACCGAAAAATAGTAAGAAATGGCGAGCGCTGGCAGCATGGCAAAGAAAATAATGCGTCTAGCGAGATGTTGACCAAAGATGCGTACGGTCAAATCTGTAATCAAAAAGATAAAAGGAAAAGTAACGGCCCCCCATGTCGTAATAAAGCCAAATAGCCCGACCGGTATTTGCACTAAATAATTACTAATGGCGATGATAAAGATATGCAGGCTGACAAGCCAAAATAAAGCACGGCTGTAACGAATGGATGAAGCGGGATTGGTCGAAATGGTACAGGTATTCATAAAGGAGGCCTTTTTTTGAGTCAGGGTGGAGGGAACCTGAGCGCGCTATTATAAATGATAATAAGATAAATAGCTAAAATAGGTCAGACATGCTCGTAACATCCTCTTATATAAGCAAAAATATAACTGTCAGATAGGCACACAAAATACGCCTTGCTTAGTAAGCAAACGCTTAGTATAGTAAAACGTAATGATAGGCAGGTTATGGCGTACAGGTCGATTTATTGACCTTTTTACGCTGAAATACTTACATCCAAATAGCATGACTGCCCTATTTTTATTTTATAAAATCAAATCCACTTAATTATTAATCCAAAGGATATTTATATGGCTATTAGCTTAACAAAAGGCGGCAACGTAAACTTATCAAAAGAAGCCCCAGGCTTAACCAACATTACCGTTGGTCTTGGCTGGGATCCACGCGCTACTGACGGTCAAGAATTTGACTTAGACGCCATTGCCTTTTTGGTAAACGAAGCAGGCAAAGTGCGTAATGACCAAGATTTTATTTTCTTTAACAATCTAAAGTCGGACAACGGCGCGGTTGAGCACACAGGTGACAACCGTACGGGCGAAGGCGACGGTGATGATGAGAAAATCAAAATCAACCTTGCCAGCATCCCAGCTGACGTCAGCAAAGTCGCTATCTGCGCCATCATTTATGAAGGTCAAGCGCGTAACCAAAACTTTGGTCAAGTCGGCGACGCTTATATCCGTGTGGTCAATGATAATGGTCAAGCCGAAATCGCCCGTTATGACCTATCAGAAGATGGTAGCACTGAGACGGCGATGATTTTTGGTGAGTTATATCGTCATAACGGCGACTGGAAATTCCGCGCTGTTGGTCAAGGCTTTAGTGGTGGTCTAGGCCCATTAGCCTCTTCTTATGGCGTTAACGTTTAACGCTCTATAAGATGTTTGTAAGACGACTACCGAAACCACTATCGCAATCGACTATTTGATTGCGATAGTTAATAAGCCATCAAGTGTGCCTATTCATAGCATTTGATGGCTTTAAATGTAATTGACCCAGTTAAATTGAAACGCTCATTTTTATAAAAAAACATTTAAGACATTAGAATAAGGATTTGCAGCTTATGGCAGCGACGTTTAGCTTAATCGGCACCATTGAACCTTTTTTGCATTGTAACTTAAAAAAAGGCGATTCGATTTATTGTGAAGCCAATGCCATGGTGATGATGGAGTCGAACCTTGAGCTTAAAGGTAAGCTACAAGGCGGTCTTATGCAATCACTGATGCGCCGCTTTGCCAACGATGAATCCTTATTCCAACAGCAGATTGAAGCCGTCAATGGTGAAGGTGATTGTCTGCTAGCACCGACGCTTGATGGCGATATGCAAATCATCGATTGCGGCGCGCAGCAATATACCTTGAGCGATGGCGCGTTCGTTGCCGCACAAACTGGCGTCGATATCAGAGCCAATATCCAGCGTAACCTCGGCGGCGCGGTCTTTGGTGATACCGGCGGCTTTATGGTGATGCAAACCCAAGGTCAAGGCCAAGTTGTCGTTTCTGGTTTTGGTTCGCTATTTGAGATTGATGTGACGCCTGATAAAGACGTCATCATTGATAATGGCCACGTGGTCTGCTGGGATTCAAACCTTGATTATAAGCTTTCGGTATCGACCAGCAAGAAAAAAGGCATCATGAGCAATATTATCAATTCGGTCACCAGTGGTGAAGGCATGGTTTTAAACTTCTCAGGAACAGGCAAAGTCATCATCTGCTCGCGCAATCGTGACAGCTATCAAGGCTGGTTACAAAGCATCTTAGGTACCAGCTCAGGCGGTCGCGGTGGCAGCGGTGGTTTTTTAGATAATATTTTGTAATTGAAGTTGCATTTTATCATTAAAGTTATATTCCAGATTGATAGCTATAAAACAGCGCAGGAATGAAGCACTAAAAATAAGCACTAAAAATTCATTAATCCCCTCACAATTATTATAAGGATTTTACCATGGCAGTTAGTCTACAAAAGGGTCAAAAAATTTCCCTCAGCAAAGAAGCTGGCGGCGAGCTTACGCAAGTAAAATTGGGTTTAGGCTGGGATGTTTTCCAAGGCCAGCAAGAGAAAAAAGGCGGCTTCTTAGGCAAGTTATTCGGCGGCGGTACGGGCGGCGACTCGATCGATTTAGATGCTTCATGCATTATGTTTGATGCCAATAAACAAGCGGTCGATGCGATTTGGTTCAGTCAGCTAAAATCAAAAGATGGCAGCATCGTCCATACGGGCGACAACCGCACAGGTGACGGCGATGGCGACGACGAAGTTATCAATGTTGATTTATCAAAAGTGCCAGCAAACGTAGTATCGTTAGTATTTACCGTTAATAGCTTTACTGGTCAGACGTTTGAAACCGTAGAAAATGCTTTTTGCCGCATCGTTAATGCCAATAACAATCAGGAAGTCGCCCGCTACAATTTATCAGCGCAAGGTGGCCATACAGCGATGATTATGGCAAAAGTCTATCGTCATAATAACGAGTGGAAAATGCATGCCATTGGCGAAACTGCTTCTGGTCGTACTTTTCATGATTTGATGCCTGCTATCACGCCGCATGCTTAATTCATTGCAGCTCCACTTGTAAGACTGTTAGTAATCTATAAGCAATCAGCCCGTCTATTTACAGTAGACGGGCTGACTTTTTTTATTAAATAATACTCTTAAAACCCCACTCTCAACTTATTTTTCTAAGGTATTGGTTTACT
>NZ_PJBX01000140.1:0-20351 GCF_002836335.1 Psychrobacter sp. Sarcosine-02u-2
TATGAAAGAGGATAGACCCAAACCTGTGGTAAGGCGGCTAATGAAAGCCCGCCGTATCGTTGAAACAGTCATTGGTCAGTTATCAGAACGATTTAATATACAAAAGGTACGAGCAAGAGATTTATGGCATTTGTCTCATCGATTGATTCGTAAGATTCTTTCACACAATCTGTGCTTTGTACTCAACAAAAAACTTGGTAACCCGCCTCTTCAGTTTGATTTGCTTATTTCAAGTTGAGAGTGGGGTAGTACGTATATTTATTACTATCCTAAAAAAGCTTGGGGTTCACAGTCTCAGCAATCAGCACCTATAGTTGATACCCAATCTTTAATTGATCAAGGACTAAACTTCCATGACTCTACCTCGACTCGATAGTGTAAAGAAAACGGTTAGCAGCTGGATTGTACTTCTACTGCTAACCACATCTGCCAGCACACAGGCAGAAATACACGATAAACAATTGAACTCAAGCAAAGTGATTGATGTTCAATACTTAATAAGCAAATCTACGTTGAGCTGTTCTTTTAACACCTCAAGTGGAGAACTAATAAGCTTTTATACGAATCTTTTGGAAAATCCATCAATAGAGAAAAAAAACAGTCAGTTTATCATTGGCAATAAATATAAAGTAAAAAATGTAAAATCAATAAATAGCACATTTAAGAAAACGAAAAATGAAATATCTAAGAATATGGATACTGACTTCAATAAATTCGGTGTTAGAGTACTCAGGATTTCTAGTTTTGCTCAAAATGGAGATAGTGAAAATTTTGGATATTACATTATTTTGAAAGGTAAACCTTCATTCAATAAGAGTGTTTTACAGAAGCATAATATAGAATTAACCTATTCAACTATAGAAGAAACTAATGGTGGTAACACACGGATTCGATGTATTTTAGTTGGTTGATAGTTATATATAGTCAGCTCAAAATAAAATTGTTATGGTTGGGACAAACATCATAAAACAATTTGGATAAGTCGTTTTCCATCCAGCCTTGGCGTAGAAACTTCACCTGAGCCCATTTTTTCTCCCACTCGAGCACAGCTCTCGTCTTGCGCTCGGGCAAAGCAGTGCTTTGCTTTATCCTCGCTCAGGATTCAGATCAGGACTGTAGGGCGGCAGCCATAGAATACGATGACCATGCCTGTTCAGTAGCTTTTGAATGCGTTTGCTCTTATGAAATCTGGCATTATTCATGACAATCACGCATTTGGTTTTAAGACTTGGGATTAGCGTGAATTTGCACCAGTCGTAAAATATGTTGCTGTTAATGTTGTGCTTAAAGTAATCTAGGGCAAACAGCATCTTGTCATAAAGAGCACCGATAACGTTGGTTCGCTTTTTACCTTGCCAGTTATAGCTATCGATACAAGGTGTACCTATCGGTGCATAGCCATGAGAGCAAATGGTTTCATGTTCAAAGCCGCTCTCATGCATATAGACGATGGGATAGCCTTGTTGTTTAAAAGTATCAAGCTTACTTTGATAGATCGCTCTTTTTATCGGACAGGCTTTTGGATGTTCTAAGGTCTTTTTTTTGACTGATGCCTAACCGCTTTAGGGCATGATAAATGCCTGTTTTACTACAGTTTAAACGACGGGCTCGCTCATACTGGTAATCATCAGGGTGTTCTTTGACATCATTAAGTAGCACGTCATCTGGTATTTTATAGGGTTTGGTTTGCCTGGTTGTTTTGCTATGAATACGTCTCTTCCAGTTCTGTATCGTGGTTGGACTGAGATTATAAAACTCAGCCGCCTCGGCAAAGGTCATACCGTCATCTATACTTTTAAGAACTTGCATACGAAAATCTAGTGAGTAAGTCATAATCTTTATGATAACAATTGGATTTAATAATTAGTTTATAACACTTTTAAGTGGAATTGACTATATGCTGAAGAAACCGTACAAGTAAACTTGGTAAACTAACGACTCAACGAGGAGTTTACCATGTCCAAGAAAGTTAGAACTTACAGCACAGAATTTAAAGCAGAAGCTGTCAAGAAGATAGCGGATAATAATGGCAATATTTCAGCTACTGCAAAGCAGCTCGGGATCGCCATGCAAACCTTATCTAACTGGCAGAATAAAGCCAATCAGGGCAAGCTTGAAGGGACTGAACAATACGATCCTGATCTTATGAGTGCTCTTCAAGAAATAAAGCAGCTCAAGCGTCAGCTCAAAGTGGCTGAAGAGGAGCGCGAGATCTTAAATGAGGAGGGATAAAGCGAAGCACTGCTTCGCCCCGACGCAAGATGAGAGCTATGCTCGAATGAGGCGACGGCGTACTTCGCGAAAAACAGCCCGTAAAGTACGCCTTTATTAAAGACAATCAGCAGATATTTAGCGTCACTACTATGTGCCGTGTATTGAGCGTTAAGCCCTCAAGCTACTACGATTGGCTAAGTCGTGACTTAAGCGAGCAGCAGATACATCGTAATCAGTGCGAGTTACTGGTTAAAGCTGCGCACAGTGAAACCAAGGAACGCTACGGCTTTGAGCGTCTACAGGCGCACCTAAACGGGCAAGGACATGATATCAGCCCTTACATGGTTAGAAGCATTAAAGAGGAGCATGGCATCAAATGCCGTCGCCACAAGCGCTTTAAAGTCACCACTGACTCTAATCACAATAAGCTGGTCTATGACAACGTATTAAATCAGCAGTTTGATATGCAAAGACCGAATCAAGCTTGGGTCAGTGACATCACCTACATCTGGACAAACGAGGGCTGGCTGTATTTAGCAGGCATTAAAGACTTATACACTAAAGAGCTTGTCGGTTACGCCATTAATAAACGCATGACTGCTGATTTAGTTTGCCGTGCACTCACTATGGCAATCAAGAACAAACGACCTGCCAAAGGGCTAATAGTCCACTCTGACAGAGGCAGCCAGTATTGCAGCCATGCCTACCACAAGATCATTAAGCAGCATCAATTTACAGGCTCAATGAGCGCTAAAGGCAACTGTTATGACAATGCGCCGATAGAAAGCTTCTGGGGTACATTGAAGAATGAGCTGATATATCATAAAGATTATAAAACCAGATTTACAGCCATCAACGATATCATTAGATATATCGAGCTGTACTACAACCAGACGAGGATTCAAAAGGGCTTGGGCTATCGAGCGCCAAGACAGGTGTGGTTTGACTACTATCGTCAGGCTGCGTAATTAAAATCTCCCAAGTTTAACTGTACGGATTTGACGGCAGGGGTCACTTTAGGTAATGCGAGGTTATGTCTAAATACAATGATTGGTGCGCCCACAGGGACTCGAACCCCGATCGATCGCTTAGGAGGCAACTGCTCTATCCTGTTGAGCTATAGGCGCGTGGTGGAGTGCTATTGTAAAAAAAAGGTCTGACAAAAGCAATGCGTAATCATCAGGCAGCGGGCCTTAGACTTATTTACCATTGCTAAGCGCGTCGGATACATCTACCGAGAGCTCGCCGGTTGCTTGTTTGGCGCGTGAACTTGGTTGAAATAAATTGTCCATATCATTCTTATAACCGTCGATATTGGTATAATTATGCTGGCTTAAGATATCTTGTCCGGTACTTGAGAGCAAAAAATTTCTAAAATTAATCGCCGCAGGGTTTTGCGTTAATACCACGCCATCTACCGCTTGCTCGCCTCGTAGGGCATAGCCAAAAGAACTCAGGCTACGGGTATTGGTATTATCGCTTTTGGCGTGAGCCGCCACTTCTGCATCAGCTTCATCTACGCCATCTTCTGCTTTTTTAACTTGGGTGCTACTATCATTTAATTTGTTCTGGTTGTGCTTGTCTTGAGCGGTTTTTAATTGTTCTTGCAAAGGCGCTAGGCGCTCTTTTGACAGCTTGCCATTCGCAATGATTAAATCGGTATCTATGAGAAAAGACGCGCGCTCATCGTCGGTGCGATGACTGTCGGCAAAATCATTATCGGATAACGTTAAAAGGGCAGCCGAAGACACATAATTTGTCAATATTTGCATATTTGGGTAGCGTGCTTGAAAGCTTGCAATCACCGCATCTAAAGGTGCTTGCAGCCCATCTTCTGCTTGGATGTGCAAGGTGCTTTTCGCAATGGTATTTTCGTCATTATCCGCAGACGATGTATCATTGTTATTTGCCATAATCGGCAAAGGGTCCATATTTTTGCGGTTACTGGTCCATAACCAAGTAAAGATGGCGATAAAAATAATCAGCAGCAGTAAAATAAGCCCCGCTAATAGCAGCTTGTAATCTCTCATAAGTTACCGCTCTTTTTTTGGTTAATGTGGTTAATTGATAGAGTAGATGATAAATGGTAACAGATTTATTCTTGATGGTTTAATACTTCGTCTACTAAATCTGCCAGCATATGAGCAAAGATGTCCGCGTCTTTTGCTACAGGTGCTGCCGTACTTGGCTCATTAGTTTTTTGTTGGGTAGGATTATTTTCGTTATTACTGTTAGCATCATTAGATACTACTTGGAAGCTTGAAACAGGCACGTTTTGTTTATCCGTCGCTTGAGCAGCTGCCATATTAGTAGACAATGCTTGCAAAGCCTGATGCGCGGCCAATGGCGATTCACCGGTGGTAAGTTTGTCTTTAAGCCATTTAAAACCGTGGGCTTCCCACCATGCTTCAAAGCGTGGTAACGTGCTGCCACGCACCGCTGCTGGCAAGTTTAAAGTACGAAGTTTTTGGGTCAATATCGGGTCGCTAATGGCTTGATGAATGCTAAGATAAAGACCACTGCTATCGTCAGTATAAGGCTGCCTGTTTTGCCATGACCTATCATCAATTTTCATGCGGGGCAATTCCCACAACTCACCGCGGTAGTATACAACATATAACCGGCGTTTAGGATGAACGAAAATGGCATCAATGGGGCGCATGGGCATAGTATTCTGTTATCTCTTTAACAAAAAAGTTTAGGTAAAGGGTAGAGCGACATCCGTTGTCGCAAGCGCTCTTGATTTATAGGTGACGTGCTGGTAAACCACCGCGAACAGTGGCACACTGATCAGCAGATTGCGCACGTTATTAGCTTTTCTCACTACCAACCGTTTTATTGTTACTCATCGTTTATTATTAGCGACAGTTTTATTGCCAAACACAGGGCGTTATGCATGAATTGGTACTATAATATCTACTGTTTTTAATCGACATTATGCTAGCAGAAATGCAACAGACTAACGAGCAGCAAACATAGATTGATGAGTGTTGTCTACCACGTTTCTTCTTCATAAAAAGTATGAAACCATACGCTATCATCAGCTTTGCCGTAAAATTTACACGCTTGTCGTGTTGTTTTTAATACTCAATTTTTACTATTCCAGCTTTATTCATTCAAATAGATTACCTCATTTATGTTTACCATTATTCAGTCGCACCGCACCGAGCTTTTAGTTGAGCAGTTGTTGGAGGCCTATAAGTCCAAAAATCAACCCATTTTTGAAGAGTTTGTTGTCATTGTGCCATCAATGGTACTTGGTGATTGGCTAGACAAGTCTATTGCAAGCCAAGCGGGTATCAGTACCTTAGTAACGACGACGTTTTGGGGTCAGTATCAGTGGATATTGATGCAGGATGTGTTGAGCCGCCACAATGCCTATTTATTAGAACAAAACCCTGAAGCGGCAACGTTGAATGTTCCTGAGGTGGCAGTGCTGTCACCAACGGTAATGCAGTGGCGCTTATTTGGCTATTTGACTTATTACCAAGAGGCAATTGTCGCTGATGAAAAACATCCCGTTCATCCACTGCTGGCGTCTTTGATTGATGAGCCGCAAGAAGAAGTTCAGCAGGATAAGGCACAGCAAGATGCGCGTATTTGGCAGCTGGCAAGTGATTTGGCGAGGGTGTTTAACCGCTATTTAACCCATCGTGAGGACTGGTTGGATCTGTGGTCACATAATAAGCCGCTTAATGTGGATGCGCTGATAGCGGATAAGGATGCACTATCCTTGCGCTTCGATAAGTATGCACGTGGCACCCCTGAATGGTTGGTGGCGCACTATGTAGAGTTAGAGGTCGCGCAGCGTTTCTTATGGTCGCATTTGTTTGCCGATGTGCATCAGCACCGGGTGGCACTTGAGGATACTTTTTGGTCAGCGCTAAAAAGCAACAAGGCGAATGAGCGTGCTCAACTGCCCAAAGTTCTGCGCATTTTTACCATTCAGCAATTGCCACAAACCGAGCTCGACTTTTTACAGCGCTTGTCACAATACATGGATATCACACTGCTGCACTACAACCCATCCAAGCTGTTTTGGGCGGATATTGTTGATAAATCATGGCTACAGCGTCAACAGATCATTAACCCTGAAAGCGTGTTTCTGCGTGATTATGGTCACAGTCTGCTATCACGTTTGGGCAAACAGTCGCGTGATACCTTTGCCATGCTTGCTAATTTATCGGGTAATGAGCAATACCAAGACGCACTCGTTGAGTGGCAGGACATCTTTAATGAGGGCGATGATAGCAATGATGGCTTGAGCGACGAGTTCAGTATTGATTTTGATGATAGTGCGCAACAGCTGCAAAAGAGCGTAAGCTTATTGAGACGTTTACAAAATGATGTGTTGATGCTCGATGAGCAGTCTACCCAGCAAGCGACCGCGGCCAAAGTATCGCAAGCAGTCAGTAAACAACTAGAGACCGGCTCTGATCAAGATGAGCAAGAGACGCCGTGGTATGACGATGAAGCATTAGAGAATAAACGCTTTGAGAAGGAGCGTTTTTGGGCAATGTCTGCACAAGATAATAGCCTAAGTATTCATTCATGCCATAGTTTGCAGCGTCAACTTGAAGTACTGCGTATTATGATTGGGCGCTGGTTGAATGAGCCATTAAAACCTGGTAAGAAAAAACGCCATATATCCGATATTGTCGTGTTGCTGCCCGATGTTGAGCGTCACCATGCGCTGATCAGCTCTATTTTCGTCAGTGGTAAAGGTCAAGACGGTTTGACCTTGCCTGCAAAGGTAACTGGTGTGGTCGATGCAGATATTCGTCAGCTATGGGAAGCCATCATTGGTTTTTATAAGCTGTTAGGCAGTCATAGTGCCCGCTTTGAAGCCGCCGAGGTGCTTGATTGGCTAATGCTGCCACCGCTGCATGAAAGTTTTGGCTTAACCCATGATCAGATGAGCCGTGGCTGTGATTTACTGGTAGAGGCAGGCTTTATTCGCGGCTTTGATGAATGGCATCTTAAACAAACCCTAGATAGCAACGATTATGACTACCGATTTACCTTTGCTCAAGCGTTAGATAGATTAACCTTGGGTCTCGTGATGCCAGAGGCCAGTTTAAGCGATTGCTTATATCCTTTGGCACAGGAAGAGTGGCCAAGCACTGCCTTGCCGGAAATGAGTTTGCCGCTGCCGCAAGTGAGCCTAAATGATGCGATAATTATTGAAGCGCTTTGTCGTATTTATGCCGGTTTGACTGCGCGCCGTGATGATCATACACAAAAACTAAAAGCGGAAGATTGGCTTGATCAGATTGAGAAACAAGTCATTCATCGCTACTTTAGTGATGTCGATCAAACGCGTACGATGCGCGCCATCTATAACGCTATGAATGGCTTTAAATCAAGCCTGAGGGCCAATCGTCACTATAGACAGTACGCCAGTAGCGATAGTGTCAGTAATGCTAACAAAAAAGAAGTAGAGCAAAGGCTGGCAGGCGTTGAGCAGTTGCCATTAAAGCTGAATTTTATGCTGGACAGTATTGAAGCAGAGCTTGAGAGTCAGCAGGTCAGTGCCGAGCCGACTGGGGTGATTACCTTTGGTCGATTTGGGGCGCTCAGAAATGTGCCTTTTGATTTGGTGGTGATGCTCAATATGGATCTGTCTGAATTTCCTGGGCGTGATCTTGATAATCGCTATGATTTGATGAAAGCCACCAATGCCCGCCGCGGTGATAGAGTCAGTGAAGATGATGATAATGGTGCATTTTTAGATGCCTTGCTGTGTGCGCGCAGTGCTTGCTGGATATTTTATAACGGTCAAAGTCTGTTGGATACCCACGAGCACCTGCCAGCCAACCCAGTTAGTGAGCTATTACAATTTTTGCAAGGTGAGGTGCAGTGGCAGGTCAACTCGCTTGAAGCGTTAGACACATTACCTGAGAATGTTGATTCTACCACCGAGAGCCTTAAGCGTTATTTACCTAAATTGATTAAACAGTGGCTGCTGACTGAGCATCCGGCACTGCCGTTTCATGAGAGTTTGTTTGAAACAGACATTGAAGACGCAGATGTTTGTGAGCAAGCGTCTGACATTCCTAAGCTCAATTTGAATGAAAGCACAGCTATGCACACTGAAAATGATATTCAAGACAACAGACTTATTGATAATGCAGATGAGTTAGATGTTCTTTTGAATACAGCCATGCGCAGAACCAAGCTTGCGCAAAAACGTCAGTTTCCTCCGGCGCCGCTTTGGCAAGCAGTGTTTAATACCTTAAAGGGCAGAGCATTTAGTGAGCATGCAGAACTGGTTAGCTTGCCTACCAAAGCACAGTACGAATCAATTGCTCAGCTGCTTGGTCAATCTCTAGGTCAGTTAGGACAAGTAGACAATCAAACCTTAGATGTAATAGCTGAGATGTTGTCACTAGACGCAACAGCTGTATTCAATGATTCTGGTGAGGTTAATGACCTTACTAAAAAGGCACTTTCCGAAACTGTATTTAATATTGGAGAGATAGACGTTGAAGGGGTATTGACCTATCAAGTGCGCCATCCTGCCAAGGCATTTTTGCGTACTCAAAAGGTGCATGTGGTGCAGGGTGAGGAAGCGATGGCACATCAAGAGCCACTATTCCTAGACAATCTAACGACTTATCAGATAAAAGAGTATCTGATTAACGAGCTGGCGAGCGATGCAGCAAATAATAGTACCGACAGCACCGCCACGCAAGACAGTCCAATCTTGATGTATCAAAAAATCATGCCAGCAGGTGTGGCGCGCCAAACGACATTGCCCAATCAAAAACAAAAACTGCAGCAGCAATGTCAGGAATTTAAAGAACAGCTAGTTGCTAATGGCTTGGATGATGCCCAGATATTAGAGGCAAGCGAGATAGGTGGTTTGCAGCTACTGACTCCAACCACCGAGCATCCCGTTCAGCTAGAGTTAGCGACTGTGTTGAACCATGCTGATAATGCGCCACTACCGAAGCTATTGCCTAAAATAGTTAAAATAAAAGGTTCAGTACCAATATCAGTTCCTACATCAGTATCGATAGATGCCAATCACCATTCCTCTAATCTACAGGCTGGCGTGTCCTATGCGGAAAACTCACCCAAGCAGTGGTTAAACATACTGCCCAATTCTGCTAGCCCCAAGCATTTAATCAAGTTTTGGTTGTCGCATCTGTATTGGCAAGTTGCCAGACGTACCACTGCCGAGCAAGTCGCAGCAGATGATGGCGTGAGTATTTGGCGCTTTAACAAATCCAACTCGCAAGTTGGTAAATATAAAGATGTAATCACATTTAAGTTAAGCCCTATTGTGTATGAAGATGCCGTGACCGAGCTGATAAAGTGGGCGATATTTGGCAAGCTAGTAGGTCAAGTGCCGATTACCTTATTGCCAGAATATGCGCTCAGTTATCTTGATAAGTGTGCAAAAGCGGCAGAGAGTGAAGATGAGAGCGGCAGCTATTGGCCAAAACGCGCAGACTTCTCAGATTGGCTAAGACCTAGCTATCACGTAGATACAGTATACGATACCTGCTCGCAGCATGCCATTTGGCAATACGTACTGCGTGATCAAGACGCGTTTAAAACCTTATCAGCAGCATTAACGACGTTAGCACAGCCGCTTTATGAGCCAATGTTTACAGCGCTACAAGGTTTAGATAGTTAGCAGGCTAGCTGGTTACTTAAAACTGTTTAAAACGGTTCGTTTTTTGCCCTTTGGTTTAATTGATAATAAAAAGTGTACGCCCCTATGACAGAATTTACCGCCACCACTCACATGATGGACATTTCTACCCAGCCACACGCATCTGATACATATCAGGGTATGACTGACAGTGAGGTTGCGAATCACGACATGATTAAGCCTAAGAATAATGCGGATGTGATACCAGCGGTTGATGTTGCATTGACGGGGCGGCATCTTATCGAAGCGTCAGCTGGTACTGGTAAAACGTGGACACTAACTGGCATTGTACTGCGTCTGTTGATTGAGGCACGGCGTGCACCAGAGCAAATCATTGCGACGACCTTTACTCGCGCTGCGGCTGCTGAGATGCGTCAGCGCATTCATGATCGTTTGGTGGATTTCTATCAGCTGCTGCAATGGGTGAATAGCCTGAGTGCTGACCGCGCTAATAAAGAGAGTTTGTATCCACATATATTACAGGTGACACCTGATAGTGATAAGCAAGCAGTCAATAGCTCAAATACGGATTCAAACGCTGAAATAGATGCAGATGAACTAAATCAAGACTTTGTTTATAACAACGTTCATGACAAAAAAGCTGCTGCTGAAAAGCGTGCACAAGCAAAAAAAGATCGTGAGGACTGGTTAGTCGCTCAGGCTAAATATGCGCGCTTAGATGACATCATGCAAGACCCTATCAATCTGCATCTGGTCGGCTACTTGCTTGATCATGTATACAGCTATCCTATGACAGAAGCCATTCGACGCACGGCGCTTGTATTAACCACCTTGGACAAGCTGTTTGTCGGAACCCTTGATAGCTTGGCGCAAAAATGGTTGAAGGAGTACAGTAGCGAGACCGGTCATCAGCAAGGGATGGCTATTATTGAAGACAGCAGCATTGAGCAAGTGACGGACAGTATTGTTCATGATGAGCTGCGTCAGTTTCAAAGTAGGCTGTATCACGAGCAACCTAAATTGTATGCATTGATGGATCAGCAAGGTAAGCTGACGGCGGTGGGCGATCATAAAAACTATGTAACTCGGTCGCTGAATTTTATTTCTGCGCCAATTGATGAAGTTGTGAGCAGTGATTTTTCTTTTGAGGGTTACGAGCGGCTTATCCATAGTATCATTGAGCGCAGCGATGAGCTTGATGCTTTCTTTAAGCCTGATGGCGAATACTATGAAGTTCCCAAAGGACAGTTGCAGAATAACAGAGAGTCTTGGCCGAAAATCGTTCAAGTGTTAGAAGAGTCTGGTCCCGCCGCTTATAAGTTCATATCAGACAAAAAAACTTATACTAGAAAGTTAATTGAAGCGTTTCAGAAAACTGATGATATAGGCAAACAGTTCTACAAGCCAAAAGATGGTGAAAGAGTTAATTTGATATTTAATGAGTTGCAGGTGGTTCGTGACTTTAAACGGTATATTGAAGAAAGCAAAAAGCTCGATGAATACGTTATTACTATTTTAGCCAATCTCAATCGCCATATCGTGTTGGCGGTACGTGACAGGCTACCGGTTATATTAGAAGAGCGCGGTGAAACTACCTTTAGCTTGCAGATGGTGCGTTTAAACCAAGCATTAACGGGTCGGCAAGGAGAGAAGCTGGCACGTTATATTCGTCATCATTATCCCGTGGCATTGATTGATGAGTCGCAGGATATCAATGGCGAGCAAGCCACTATGATTGAAAGCATCTATTTGCCAACAAATAAACGTAAACCGTTGGCCAATGACAAACAGGCTACTAATAAAACCAACCATGATTTTTTGTTGTTGGTAGGCGATCCTAAGCAGGCCATTTATGGGTTTCGCGGCGGTGATGTCGCCAACTACAATTATATGAAAGCCCAGTTTGAAAAAAGCAGCCTATGGACGCTCGATGTTAATCGTCGTTCAAACGCCAGTGTGATTAATGCCCTAAACTGTTGGTTCGGTATGCCTGCGCCAGTGACTCAAGAGAATAGGCTGGCACAGTTAGGTAGTGGTATTTATTACCAGCACATTAAAGCTGAAAAGCAAGAAAATCAGCTGTCTTGGTTTAATGATTCAAACATACTAAATAGCGACTTGGTAAATGACGTACTTTCTGCTCAGCCAGTGAGTGTGTTGCACTTGCCTTATGATAAGGACAAGGAGCTTGAGTATGATGAGTTCGAGATCGCAGCGCGTCATATTGCGACCTTACTCAGCAGTGGTCAGACATTAAAAGGCAAGCCGATTCAGCCGAGCGATATCGGTGTGCTGGCACGTGCCAAAAAAGATTTAAAACAAGTAGAAGATGAGCTGGTAAAGCTCAATGTGCCGACCTTGACCACCAGTGATGTGAGTATCTTCGAAACCGTCATGGCAGAGGATGTGGCAGCGCTGCTGAGTGCTATGCTATATCCGTATCGTCATGACATGATTAATCGGGTGCTGACCAGTCATTTGTATGGCCTGAGTATCAAAGATATTAAAGCCATGATGATTGACCATGAGGCAGGAGCTGTAGATTTAAATAGCGCTAATATAAAAGCCATCGACAATAAGAAAAGCTATCAAGACTTTATTAGCTATTTAAAAGAAGGTGCCCAGCGTTGGCAGCACTTTGGCGTATTATCGGCCATGCATTACTTGTTAGATCAAAGCCCTGTGCAGCCGCAAGGCGTTTGGCAAGCATTAGCCGCCCATCCAGAAGGCGATCGTCATATTATGGATTTGCGTCATGTAATGGATATATTAGCGCAGTATGGTATCGGCATGGGTGAGTACGAGCTGCTGGCCTGGTTTAGACAAAACATAGATAGCGCGCCTAGCAGCGATTGGGCCAAGCAGTATCCGTTACCGACAGAATCTGGCGTGCAGCTAATGACCATTCATAAATCAAAAGGGTTGGAGTTTCCTATTGTCTATGTGCTGGGTATGGGTGATGCCAGTAGGAAGTCAGGTAATAAAGAAGACTATGGGTTGTATCTCTACAACTCGCAACAAAACCCTACCCAACAAGATGCTACTCAACAAAGTCAGTCAGCGTTGGCGCAGCAATCGACAGGCAATCAGCGCCGATTCTCTCCTGTACAAGGCTCTGCGACCACAAAGGGTTACTATACCGATATTGAAACGCAGGAGGGCTTCGAGGAGCTGCGCCGGCTTGGTTATGTGGCCTTTACGCGCGCCAGTGAACAGCTTTATGTGGTACTGCGAGATCCCCACAACAAAACAGGGTTTGAATTAAAGCCGGTGTTCTATTGGTTTGAGTCACCAGAGCCAAAATTTGAATTGCCAGATAGATTCAAAGGCACCATAGGTATGATTAGAGGGCATAAGGTCAATGAGTTCTATAATGATAACTGTGCTGCTGCTAAAGCAGGCAAATTAACAGAAAGTGGATCGCCCGATTTTATTACGCCCAAAACCGAACCTATTGAGTATGATGATTTTTCAGAAGTTATGAAAATCAATTACTTTTACGGTTGGGCTAAGACCAGTTTTACCGCCTTAGCCCGTCAGCTAGATGAGTCAACGCAGACAATGGCTGTGATGGATGAGCGTATTGATGATGCGATAGATATTGATGTTGATATTGATATCAATATCACCGAAACGTCAGTTTCACCGTCACTGGGTGGTCATGCATCAGATAGTCATGACGCTGCCGCGCAAGTCGATCAGGCAAGTCCCAAGTTAGAGGATGATATTCGTTTTACCTTTGTGAAAGGTGCCAATGCGGGTACATTTTTGCATGAGATATTTGAAAAAATTGATTTTAATAATAAATCCCAGTGGTCTCAGGTTATCGATAGAGCTATTAGTAGCTATCAGCTGCCGTTGGTGTATAGCAGTGCTGAAACCCAAAGCCGTCGATTACAAGCGAAGAAGCAAGAGCAAGGCGATAGTTCTTCATTAAATACTGATTCATTGGATTCGGACTCGATAGATGCTAGCAAGCATGCAGCTCTCATTGGCTGGATTGAAGAGGTGCTACATACGCCGCTATTAGCGTCTGATCAGCCGTTACGCTCTATCGATGCAAGTCAGAGGTTCGCTGAATTAGAGTTCAATATGGGACTGTCAGAGCGTTTTAAAGCACAAGATATTAATAGACTCTTTCAGCAGTACCTGCCTAATGAAACCGACAAACATGTCAATCTGGTTCCGCAAAACAAAGCGCATTTATATCGTTATTTACGTGGTGAAATCGATTTGGTGTATGAGCATGCTGGCAAGTATTATGTCGTCGATTATAAAAGTAACTTTTTAGGAAATAGCCTAAGCGATTATAACGAAGCTACGCTCAAGCAAGCGATGTCTAAAGCAGGGTATTGGTTGCAAGCAGCCATTTATCAAGTGGCATTGCATCGGTTTTTGTCGATGCGAATTGCTGATTATGTAGGCAATGAAGCTAAGTATTTGGGCGCGGTGGAGTATGTCTTTTTACGAGGCGTATATGATCCAACCTCTCAGTTGGTGACTAAAGCAAAAGAGGCGAATGTACTGAGTGGCGGCGACTCAATAGCCAGTGAGACAATGCATGACAAACCAACAAACAGTGCCCGCTATGGACTGGTGACGTGGGATATTCCTATTGATTTTATTAAGGCCTTAGATGCATTGTTTGGCATGCCCAGTTAGCAGGGTACACAAAATGAATGCAATTACGAATTTGATGCAACAAATTACTGTAGCGATTAATCCTATAAGTATAGAGAAAAACAGACCATGAGTAATAATTTATGAATAATAATAAGAGCAGCGCTGCTATTAGCTTACAAGAAAGCTGGGCCAGCAACATCAGTGACTATATTTTGCTGCGCCGTCAGCAAACGCATTTAGCGTATAACGTGACCGATGCCAAGCTTAATACTGGTAGTGAAAAAATAGACAGAACACCAGACAGCGGTTTATTTGCAGCCTTATTTACTATGTTAGCCGCGCATTTAGAAGAGGGGCATACTGTACTCACCATTCAGGAAACTGAGCACGAAGTACCGCTCAGCGGTCATATCAATGACGAGGTGGTGACACTATATGCTTGGCAACAGCAGCTGTTAGAGATGCTAGCGATGCCGCTTATTGCCTTGAATGACACTCAAATAGAGGTTCAGTCAGAGGTGGATATTACGGCTGAGGTATCAATATTCGTACTGCTAGAGAACTTGTTTGCTAAGCAAGACCAGCTATGGGCGCAGCTGGCACTCAGTAATCATGAAAAAGAGATCTTGGTTAAAAGGCTTGATACAGTAGCGGCACTCTACCAATTATTGAAAAATAGTAACTTAACGTTTTTTTCTAAGTTAATCGATGAGCACACTTTGTTCGCTGACGTTAATGCTAATACAAACCAGAATGAAAATATAAATAGCCTAAGCAAAAATAATCAACCTATCGTTTATCAGCTTGTAAATAACAAAAAGGCTGATAAACAAAACGCAGCAATCACTTTTTGGTTACACAGAGCTTGGCAAGCAGAATTTAACTTAGCCGCGCGCATCAACACTATTTTAGACCATCAGGTAACACCGCTAGAGATAGCAATACCCGAAAACCTACACGAAAATCAGATAAAGGCAATTAATGTCGCCAATAACAACGCCTTTAGCATTATTACTGGTGGACCAGGTACGGGGAAGACCTACACCGTTGCTCAGCTAGTGATTGCACTGCAACAGGCAACAGAGAGTGGGGCAGATGCGTCTAAAAGCATTAGATTTAGCACTGACAGTGCTAGCTTGGCATTAGCAGCCCCAACTGGTAAAGCGGCACAGCGTATGCAAGAGTCTTTGCAAGCCGCGTTAGACACCGCGAATGTCGAACTACAATTACAAGAAGCCAAAACCATTCATCGCTTGCTAGGTATCGGACGTACTGGCAGACCGCGTTATGATGCTAATAATCCACTGGGCGAGGATATTATTATCGTCGATGAGGCGTCGATGCTAGGGGTGGAGCTGGCGAACTATCT
This sequence comes from Psychrobacter sp. Sarcosine-02u-2, assembly GCF_002836335.1. Lineage (NCBI taxonomy): Bacteria > Pseudomonadati > Pseudomonadota > Gammaproteobacteria > Moraxellales > Moraxellaceae > Psychrobacter > Psychrobacter sp. Sarcosine-02u-2. Next base: position 15,831 of record NZ_PJBX01000140.1, read on the forward strand.
TGTGAGTGCGGTAAAGCCTGGCGCAAGGCTGATACTACTAGGAGATGCAAACCAATTGGCAGCTGTAGATGCAGGGGCGGTACTGGCTGACTTGTGCCGCATTCCGCGGTTAGAGCCTATCCATGCAGAGCTAACAGAGAGTCGTCGATTTACATCAGATTCGGGTATTGGTAAGCTTGCTTATCAAATTAATAAGGCAAAGACAGATACTCATACTATTTGGCAGCTGTTAAAGCATGATAAGGTACTGAGTTTTCAATATGTGAATAACATTAACCCCTTACAAACAGAAGCTTCTCTACATAATGAAATAGAAAATAGCCTAAGCAAAAGTAAAAATATCTCAAACCTCACATCAAACTACCATACTTACATAAACAAAATAAAAACGCTGCTGACAAATCCGATAGAAAAATCCGTGCCAGAATCAGTTAAAGATACCATTGCTTCATTAATGGAAACCTTTAATCAGTTCAGGGTGTTAACTGCTGGCCATAATGGCGAGTGGGGCGACCATTATATTAATAAATACTTTACTCAATGGCACCTTGCTGAGCTTAAGCTACCACTGGGTCAAAACACATGGTTTCATGGTCGTCCCGTTATGGTCCTTCAAAACAATTATGAGCTAGGATTATTTAATGGCGATATTGGGTTTTGTTTGCAAACTGGTAATGAGCGTAGTCGACTCGAAGTGTTTTTTGAAAACAAGAAGCAGGGGATAGCCGTCAATCTTCTCAATGAAGAGGTGATCGCCACAGCCTATGCGATGACTATTCACAAATCGCAAGGGTCTGAGTTTGATCATGTGGCCATTACTTTTGATAATAGTCATGCAAGATTGCTGAGTAAAGAACTTATTTATACCGCTGTGACTCGTGCCAAAAAACAGGTAACCATATATAGTACGAAATCCGCTTTGGAAAAGGCCGTCCAAACACCCACTGAGCGCCATACGGGTTTGGCATTGCAATTTTAATTGCCACTGACTACAATCAAAGCAATAAGCAATAAAAAAGCATCCAGTCGGATGCTTTTTTATTATGCGATACATTCAAAATACTCAACCAAAGAATGACTAGATTTTGTCTTCTTTAATAGCGTAGATACCAGGCAGATGACGCAAGTAACCATGGAAATCCATGCCACAGCCATAGACATAACGATCTGCAACGTTGATACCAACAAAATCAACATCAAAGTCTGCAACTTTGCGATCATGCTCTTTATTGAGTAATACGCAACATTCAATCGATAAGGGTTTTTCTTTACCTAATTCTTCAACAATGGCTTTTAAAGTAATACCTTCGTCAAAAATATCATCGATTAATAAAACGTGTTCGCCTTCGATACTTACGTCAGGCTTAAATTTCCAATCAAGCTCATTGGTACCCGCATTATCACGATAGCGTGATGCATGGATATAATGCATGCGATGGTAAAAGGTTAGATGAGTCAATAGCTGACCGGCTGGGATAAGTCCGCCGTTCATAACGACCATCACGATTGGGTTTAAACCGGCATAATGTAGATTGAGCTGGGCGGCCAAGCGCTCATAAGCAGCGGCTACTTCGATACTGCTGATCAGGCACTCTGAGTTGCGCAGGGTTTTTTCAATTTCTTGGTTGTTAATTTGGGTCATGAGTTGCGCCTTTGATAAAAGTGCCGCCTATTTTAGCAAATTTTAGCAAATTTGCCCAACACTACCGTTTTAATAAAAACATAATAGTTGCTAATACAACCGCTATTCAGGTTTTTTTACGATAAATGGGCGATAATAATTGGCCAAACGATTCAATGATGCATCAGGTAGATCAGGCAGTAATTTATTTAGTGCCATGGTCATTCCTTTATCGATAGCTGCTTTGGCAACTGGCACAGATTTGCGCTTAATCATGCCAAGCTTCAACGTTTCCGCATAGCGACTAATGAAATGCGTTAACGTTTCTTCATTCATCGTTTCAAGTGCCGTTTTAAACGTTTTCATATCTACGTGTTCAGGAGTAACCGCTACAAAACCAGCATCAATGATTTTGGCGTCAGCATCTGACAATTTAAAACCGATACGCTTTTCACCTTCGTTATCGATAAAGGTCGCTTTATCACGTAAAAAATGAAAACTCGGCAACACTTCTTCGTTATTCTCTTTACCCAATAAAATATTAAGCAGCGTGTCAGTTGCTTTTTCGACCGTACCGACCACTTTACGCATGGCGGCTTGGCGCTCAGGATTTGGAATAATATCTACCAGTCCAACCAATAATTTATTGGTGAGGTCACGCGCCGTTTGGTGGGTTAAGGCATCACGATAGGGGTAGTAATCTGTTTCTACGTTTGATTCAACGATTTGCTCTGCCTCAATAATCAGCGCTTTTAATTCATCTGACGGTATAAATCCAAAATAATGGGCCATTCTAACTCCTGTATTTATCGTTTTTAATGTTTCACCAACGTTACAATTACTGCCAAATGAGTTACTATTTAAGGCATAGAATGCTAAGTCACACAAGAAGTAAAGACTCACCATACTTCATGGCTAATTGGTCAAGCGTTTTGACCTTAAAATACTATGCTTTATTAGCCAGTAATCACAAGAAGATATGCTGTTATCTCATTGATAGCTGTTTTCTTAGCAACTGTTTCTTGAAGAACAGTGAGCCGAGTCTTTCACTGCTCACTAATCTAGCATATTTTTAAGATTTTGATTTAAAAAGCTTGAACTTGTAAGGCTATCTAATACTTGTCTAGGGAGAGATAAGATGAATAGTGCTATTGTACTGTTGGTTGGTGTGGCCGCAATGCTTTGCGGTTATCTGTTTTACTCAAAATTTATCGCCACTAAGATTTTGGCCTTGGATGACAGTCGTCCCACGCCAGCCCATACGATGAAAGATGGGGTAGATTATATCCCCACCAATAAATATGTATTGTGGGGGCATCATTTTACCTCGGTTGCAGGGGCGGCGCCGATTATCGGTCCTGCAATTGCGGTTATTTGGGGCTGGGTGCCGGCCATTATTTGGGTGGTTTTAGGGACCATTTTTATGGCAGGCGTCCATGATATGTCAGCCATTTGGGCCAGTATGCGCAATAAGGGTCAGTCTATTGGCTCGATTGCTGGTACCGTCATGGGCACACGTGTACGTAGCTTAATGATGGTAGTTATTTTCTTATTATTATTAATGGTAAACGCAGTATTTGGCGTCGCTATTGCCAATATGATGATTAAGACCCCATCTTCTGTGTTACCTGTCTGGGGCGCATTGGTCGTGGCCTTCATCATCGGTCAATGTATCTATCGCTATAAGATGAATCTGGTTTGGGTATCCATTATTGGCGTTGTCGCTCTATATGGACTTATTTATCTTGGCCCTATGTTCCCAGTCGTGTTACCAGAGACTTTTATGGGGCTACCGGATAACGCCGTATGGATTATTATCTTATTCGCCTATGCGGCGATTGCCTCATTATTACCAGTATGGATGCTGCTGCAACCGCGCGATTATATTAATGGGTTACAATTATTTGTTGGTTTGATTTTATTGTATGCAGCCGTATTTATTGCGACACCAAACATTGTCGCGCCAGCGATTAATCATGATTTACCCATCGGCACGCCGTCATTAATGCCATTGTTATTCGTCACTATTGCTTGCGGCGCTATCTCAGGATTCCATGGTTTGGTGGCGACCGGAACGACTTCTAAACAGATTGATAAAGAAGGCGATGTACGTTTTGTTGGTTATTTTGGCGCTATGGGTGAAGGTATGCTCGCACTGGGCGCCATTCTTGCGGCCACCGCAGGTTTTGCGACACTCGGTGATTGGCAAGCGGTTTATCAAAAATTTGGCGACGGCTCTATCGGTGCTTTTATTGATGGTGGTGCGACCATCTTAAATGCAGGTGTTGGTATCGATATGGTGCTTTCTCAAACAATGCTCACTGTTATGGCAGCATTATTCGCTGGCACCACGATGGATACGGGTGTCCGCTTACAACGTTATATATTCCAAGAGTTTGGTGAGTTTTATAACATTCCAGTGCTAAGTAAAAGTGTCGTGGCTACTTTCCTTGCCGTCGGTAGCTGTCTATTATTAGCATTTGGCGCCGGTGGTATTGATGGTGCAGGTGGCATGATTATTTGGCCACTATTTGGTACCACCAATCAGCTCATGGCAGCATTAACCCTTATGATTGTCACGGTTATTTTATTACGTAAAGGCAGAGCGGTTTGGTACACCTTAGCACCTTTGTCATTTTTGCTAGTTATGACCATTTTTGCCTTATTGATTCAGCTAAAAACCTTTTTTACCGAGGGCAATTGGCTGCTGATTATTATGGACATTATTATTTTGATCGCAACGATTCTAGTAACGTTCGAGAGTCTATCTGTGCTGCGTAAAGAATGGACATTGCATAAAGGTAAAACGGATTCGTAATTGAGATTAAACCTTATCATTTTTACTTTTATCAAAAAAACGCTAGTAGCAATTGCTGGCGTTTTTTGTATGAGGTAGGCAT
>NZ_PJBX01000141.1:0-20003 GCF_002836335.1 Psychrobacter sp. Sarcosine-02u-2
AGCCTTTAAATCAGCCGCTACGGCCTTCTTATCCGTCCATGGTACAAACTTCATGGAGTAACGCACCATATGCACGATACACAGCTGAACCTGAGCGTTGGGATAAACCGTATTGATGGCATCAGGGAAGCCCTTTAAGCCGTCGACACAGGCAATGAGGATATCTTGTACCCCGCGGTTTTGTAGTTCAGTGAGAACACCCAGCCAGAACTTAGCGCCTTCATTCTCTGATAACCACATACCAAGCAGCTCTTTTTTACCGTTAAGGTTAACGCCTAGGGCTAAGTAAATGGCTTTGTTGATGATCTGCTTGTCTTGACGTATCTTCACGACGATGCAGTCTAGATAGACGATAGGATAAACACTGCTCAGTGGTCTGTTCTGCCAAGCGGTGATGTCATCTAATATGTTATCGGTGACTCTTGAGACAAGAGAGCTTGAAATGTCGACATCGTAGAGCTCTTTAATGCTCTCTACAATCTCGGTGGTGGTTTGACCCTTGGCGTAAAGGAATATGATCTTGTCATCGAGACCTGAGATACGGGTTTGATGCTTACTAACGAGTACAGGCTCAAAGCTGCCACCGCGGTCTCTTGGGGTGGATATCTCAAGATCGCCTGTGTCACTGCGGACGGTCTTTTTAGTGTGCCCGTTACGCTTATTAGGTTTATCCGCCTTTTCATGCTTGGGATAGCCGAGATGGTCTTCCATCTCAGCTTCTAAGGCAGTATCAATAAAGGATTGCATGAGCTGCTTTTGAAAATCTTTGATGTCATCGAAGCTGTTCATGCTACCAGCCATTTGCTCGGCCAGTTTCTTGATGTCAGATTGAGTAGTCATTGCTTATTCTCCTGTTATTGGATTATAAGCAGTTACACAGTTTTTAGGAAAGGCTCTATTAGCTTTTTTATTTCATTCATCTTTTTATAGACATCAAAATAGGCTTTTTACTTAGCAGTAGTAAGCCTGTTTCCGATGTAATGAGTCTCGCAAATGTGCAACGAGCAGTTTTAACTTTTGATCTGGTTGCCTGGCCTTAGGATATACTGCATACATGCCCAGTTCCTTTCGTGTAAACCGTTGCAAAATCTGAGTAAGTGTATGTTGTTGTATCTCCTCATGGACCAACGCTTGGGGCAAAAAAGCAATGCCTAAATCGCTGAGCGTGGCTTGTTTAATCGCACTAAGATGATTGCTATGAAACCTACCATGGACAGGCATTAATTGCTCTGTGCCGTCTATACATACTGGCCATATGTTGTTAGAGGTATTATCTAACTTATAGATTATGCACTCATGATTGTCTAATTCTTCAGGGGTTTGAGGCGTACCATATCGCTTTAAATAGTCTGGCGTCGCACATATCACCCATCGGCTATCTATAAGACGTCTTGCAATGAGCGATGAGTCTTCAAGCTCAGCGGTCCTTATTGCCAAATCAAATCCTTCCTCTATCAAGTCAACCAATCGATTGGTAATTTGTAACTCTACCGATACTTCAGGGTGTTGTTTACAGAATTCAGCAATAGATTCGCTCAATATGAAATTCGCAGAGACCACAGGCAGGGTTATACGTATATGGCCTTTCATATCTTCGCCGTAACCCGTTACTGCATCTTCAGCTTCCTGAAAGGCATGTTTAGCAATTTTAGCTTTGTCGTAAAGCGTCCTGCCGGCATCGGTTAAGCTCAACTTTCTAGTGGTTCTATAAATGAGTTGAGTATTTAAGTTCTCTTCTAATCTTGCAATGCGCTTGCTCACTACTGAATTGGTTAATGATAGCTTTTCAGCGACTTTAGAAAATGACCCTTCCTCAACAACTTGGACAAATAAAACCATATCGTCAGCTTTGACCATACTTGTGCTCCAATTGGCGTAATGCGGATTAGATTATAGCAAAAAAGGAAAATAATATTGTCCATTGATGCAATATATCAATTAATTAACAAGGCGTAGACTATTTTAGGGCTTTTTGAACATGGGCCATAGACTGTCGCAAGTCGTGCTCGGTTTTGTCTACAAGACGGCTTGGATAAATTAGCAGTCCCTGTTTGTGAATGTTTAATACAACTTAGTCATCATTGAGTCGTCAAAATAAAGGCTGCGATGACTTGGTTCAGGGAAGATCGCACAATCAAAAGGATGTAATTTTGAATCAAACAATATATGGGCTTTTGGCATTACTGCCAATCGTTCTCTGTGGTATTTTTCTTATAGGCTTGCAATGGTCAGCTAAAAAAACAATGCCTATCATTTTAGTTGTTACCGCTGCGCTTGCCATTTTTATATGGGATATGACGCTTAACCGAGTGTCATCATCTATTATTCAGGGTTTGGTGATAACTGTCTCGGTGTTGTGGATTGTCTTTGGTGCTATTTTTCTGTTGAATACATTAAAACATACTGGTGCAATCGCCGTTATCCGTGCTGGGTTTACCAATGTATCGCCAGATAGGCGTGTGCAAGCCATTATTATTGCATGGTGCTTTGGCTGCTTTCTTGAGGGTGCCTCAGGTTTTGGTACAGCTGCCGCTATTGCTGCGCCTTTGCTGGTGGCGATAGGATTTCCAGCGCTGGGTGCGGTGTTGATGGGAATGATGATACAAAGTACACCTGTATCATTTGGTGCGGTCGGTACGCCTATCGTTATTGGGGTAAATAATGGGTTAGATAAAGCGGCCATTAGCGCTCAACTGGCACAAGAAGGACTACAGTGGGGCGACTTTTTACAACTGATTACCAGTCAAGTGGCTATCATGCATGGTGTCATTGGTACGTTTATGCCACTTTTTATGGTGATGATGCTCACCCGCTTTTTTGGTAAGAATAAAAGCTGGAAAGAAGGCTTCGCTATTTGGCCGTTTGCGATTTTTGCAGGCTTGGCATTTACAATCCCTTATATGATAACCGGTGTTTTTTTAGGGCCAGAGTTTCCTTCACTGGTCGGAGGTTTAGTTAGTATAGCCATTGTTGTAAACGCTGCTAAAAGAGGGTTTTTAGTCCCAAAAACAACTTGGGATTTTGCGCCTCAGAAAAACTGGCCAAGCGAATGGATGGGTAAACTGGTGGTCAGTAAAGAAGATGTGACGCTTGATTTAACCAGTAAAAAGATGTCTGCGGTTATGGCGTGGTTCCCTTATTTACTCGTTGCAGTCTTACTGGTGTGCTCAAGAGTATTCGCTGGATTTGAATCCTTATTAACCAGTGCAACGTTAGATTTTACGACGGTTTTAGGAGAGGCAGATGTAAGCGCTAGTTTTAGTCCTCTGTACTTACCTGGAGGCTTGTTAGTAATAAGCGCCTTGGTTGCCGCTGCTCTGCAAACTAAAAAACCAGGTAGTGCACTAAATAATGCCTTTAAAGAATCAACTAAAACGGTCTTAGGAGCTGGTTTTGTACTGGTTTTTACGATTCCAATGGTCAGAATCTTTATCAATTCAGGGGTAAACTTATCAGATGTGGCGAGTATGCCAGTCGCCAGTGCCGAGTTGTTTGCGGGTACTTTTGGCAACGCTTTTCCGTTAATTAGTTCTACCATTGGTGCACTAGGGGCCTTTATCGCGGGTTCTAATACCGTTTCTAACATGATGTTTAGTCAATTTCAGTATGAAGCGGCGGTGAGCCTACGTATTTCACCTTCTTTAATCATAGCGTCTCAAGCTGTTGGTGCCGCAGCCGGTAATATGGTTGCCATACATAACGTGGTGGCTGCATCAGCAACGGTGGGTTTACTTGGTATGGAGGGCGCCACACTTAGGCGTACTATTTTACCCACCATATACTATGTGTTGTTCTGTGGCATCATCGTCATGGCCGCCATTTACATTTTTGGTTTTCAAGGGCCCTTAGCATGATGAATGACACACAATCACAAGATAAGGAGCATCATATATCTTCGTCAAATCGCGATTCTCAAGGCATGCTTAGTCCTGATCAAGTACTAGACAAGCTAACACAATTACTGGGTGCTAGTAATGTACAGGCTGATCCAGAGAAAAATGAGCACTATAGAATGGGGTGGCGCTCTGGTGGTGGCAGTGCCTTAGCCGTTTTATTTCCGCAAACACTGCTGGAGATTTGGCGTAGCCTAGAAGTATGCGTTGAAGGCGACTGCATCATTATCATGCAAGCGGCTAAGACAGGTCTGACTGAAGGCTCAACACCGAGCGGTAATGACTACGATAGACCAGTTGTGGTGATTAATACGCTTGCAATGAACCAGTTGTATTTGGTGAATGACAACGAGCAAGTGATCAGCTTGCCTGGTGCGACATTGCATCAGCTACAAAGTCAGCTTAATGCTGTCAATAGAGCGCCTCATTCCGTCATCGGTTCCTCGACGTTAGGCGCGTCTATTATTGGCGGTATATCTAATAACTCTGGTGGGGCTTTGGTCAAAAGAGGGCCCGCCTATACCGAGCTTGCGTTGTTTGCCCAAATAAACGAACAAGGACAGCTGGTATTGGTTAATCATCTAGACGTAGAGCTAGGTGATACGCCAGAAGAAATACTGACTAATTTGCAAAATGGTAATTTTGATAAAAGAGAATTACCTGATAGTGGCAAGCTCGCATCTGACAAAGAGTACATCGCCAGAGTAAAAGACGTTGATGCAAGCACGCCCAGTCGCTTTAATGCGGACAAGCGCAGACTGTATGAAGCCAGTGGCTGCGCTGGCAAGCTTGCGGTGTTTGCAGTACGTCTTGACACTTATCCAATAGCGGCAAAAGAGAAAACCTTTTACATAGGCACTAACAGTGTGAGTGAGCTTGCACAGCTCAGAAGGCAGATACTATCAAGCTTCGACAATATCCCTGAAGTGGGCGAGTATATGCATCGTGATATATTTGATGTCTCCGCTAAATACGGTAAAGACACGTTCCTAAGTATTAAGCATCTCGGCACAGATGCCTTACCTAGATTGTTTTCTATCAAAGGCGCTATTGACGCTAAATTTCATAAGTGGTCATGGATGCCAAAGCATTTTACTGACAAAGTCATGCAGTTCATCGCTACTCTATTTCCAAAGCATTTACCGAAGCGCATGATTGAGTATCGTGAACAATATGAGCATCACCTAATCTTAAAAATGAGTGATGAAGGGATAGCAGAGGCACAGGATTTTCTGAAGACCTTCTTTGCTGCTTCAGACACGGGTAACTATTTTGAATGTAGCCAGGAAGAGTCAGAAAGCGCGCTTTTAAATCGTTTTGCGGCAGCCGGTGCCGCATTACGCTATGAAATCATACATGAAAAAGAAGTTGGTGAGATATTGGCATTAGATATTGCCATACCGCGTAATGAATTAGAATGGCTTGAAACCCTACCTGAAGAAATTGAAAAACACTTAGAGATGAAGCTGTATTACGGACACTTCTTTTGCTATGTGTTTCATCAAGATTATATTTTGAAGAAGGGCAGTGATGCACACCTTGTTAAAAAGATGATGTTAGAGCTATTGAGCGCACGCGGAGCCAAATATCCTGCTGAGCATAATGTAGGGCATCTATACGAAGCAGAGCCTGATTTGCAGAATTTCTATAAAAGCCTAGACCCAACCAATAGCTTTAATCCCGGCATCGGTAAAATGTCGAAAACCAAACGTAACTGCTCGTGCTGTGTGTAATAGTGAGTGTGGGTTGAGCTTGCCGCTTCAAAAATAAGCCAATTGCATCCATCGTTTAGCACTAATCAATAAATAATTAGAGATTCAAAAATATTACATAGATATTTAACAGAATAAGGGCAAGCGTATGATTATTTCATCTCCAAACGACTACAGGGCTGCTGCCAAGCGCCGACTGCCACCATTTCTATTTCATTATATAGATGGCGGTGCTTATGAGGAATATACCTTAAAACATAATGTTGAAGATTTATCGAAAATTGCCCTTAGACAACGTGTACTAAATGATATGTCACTGCTTAGTCTCGAGACGCAGTTATTTAATGAAACTCTGTCTATGCCTGTCGCGTTGTCACCCGTGGGTCTGACAGGTATGTATGCCCGCCGCGGAGAAGTGCAGGCCGCTATGGCAGCCGATCAAAAAGGCATTCCGTTTACCATGTCGACAGTTTCGGTTTGTCCGATTGAAGAAGTAGCGCCTAAAATTAACCGTCCGATGTGGTTTCAGCTTTATGTATTAAAGGACCGAGGTTTTATGAAAAATGCCTTGGAGCGTGCCAAAGCGGCGGGGTGTTCGACCTTGGTTTTTACGGTAGATATGCCAGTACCAGGGGCACGCTACCGAGATATGCACTCTGGTATGAGCGGTAAAAATGCTGCTATGCGCCGTTACTTACAGTCTATGACGCATCCGCAATGGGCATGGGATGTAGGGCTAAATGGCCGTCCGCACGATCTGGGCAATATCTCTACTTATTTAGGTAAGCCAACAGGATTGGAAGACTATATAGGCTGGCTAGGTAATAACTTTGACCCCTCTATTTCTTGGAAAGATTTAGATTGGATTCGCGAGTACTGGGATGGGCCTATGGTCATCAAAGGTATTTTGGACCCAGAAGATGCCAAAGATGCGGTGCGTTTTGGAGCCGACGGCATAGTCGTATCGAATCATGGTGGGCGACAGCTGGACGGTGTTTTATCCAGTGCACGTGCTCTGCCTCCTATTGCCGATGCAGTTAAAGGAGAGATTAAAATTTTAGCCGACTCTGGTATACGTAATGGCTTAGATATTGTGCGTATGTTGGCTTTGGGCGCTGATATTTGCATGCTAGGGCGCGCTTTTATTTATGCTTTAGCAGCGGATGGCGGTGCAGGGGTAAGCAATTTGTTAGAACTGCTAGATAAAGAAATACGCGTCGCAATGACCTTGACTGGTGCCAAAACGATTGCTGATATTAATTCTGACTGTTTAGTAAAGCTGGAGAATTAAACTTGAAGCCGTTAGTTTAGTCATCAATCGTAATAATGAAACTCATAATATTGTTGGCTGACTAGGGATAGACAGATATACCATTACAGGAATGGCTGACCCAGTATCACCAAAAAATAAATGATTAATACATAAAGCTGACAACGTCTTGGCTGATGAGAAGCGAGAGCTTCGAGATCCACATAAACAGGTTAAATGGCTTACACCATAGAAAACCTACATTTAAGACCGCACGACTATATTTGAATGAATTTGATCAGGAGATCAAGGATGACTATTGATAACGACGTACTACGTGAACGCATCAGCTTATTAGGCTCATTTCTAGGAGAGGCGATTTCTCGGCAAACGGGCGAACAAACACTCAACACGATTGAAACCCTGCGTAAAGGTTTTATTCAACAACGCCGTGAGCCTAACGAAGCGAACCAGCAACAACTCATCGACTTCATCGCCTCGTTAGATAATCGAACCTTAAAAAACGTCATCCGCAGCTTTTCTATCTATTTCTTCTTAGCCAATCTCAGTGAGGAAAATTACTTACGAGAACAACGTCATGCCTTGCGTATGCAATCCGATCAAAGCTGGGAAGGCTCGTTTCGCCGTACTTTACTAGAATGTCGTGAGCGCAATATTGAACCCGCCCAAATGCAAGAGCTGATTGAGCAACTAAAATTTATCCCAGTATTCACCGCCCATCCGACTGAAGCGCGTCGCCGTACGACGATGAATCTATTGCAGAGTTTATTCAAGCATAGCGATGCTTTGAATAATCTTCCTGAAAACAGTTTCGCCTATGAGCAAGCGAAAGAACAAACGGCGCAAACCATTGATTTATTATGGTCATCTGATGAAGTACGGACGCGTAAACCTTTAGTCTATGACGAGATCAATAATGGCCTGCATTATTTCAATGCCAGTTTATTCAGCGCCATTCCCAAAGTTTACCGTAATATTAAAGACGCCATTGTTGATATCTATCCTGAGCTAACAGACTATCCCTTACCGGCGTTCATGAGCTTTGGTTCTTGGATCGGTGGTGACAGAGATGGCAATCCCTTTGTCACTCATGACACCACAGAAATGGCCGTATTGATGCATGCCAATACCGTCTTGCGTCACTATCAAGTGTTGATCAAAAAATTGCGTCGTGAACTGATTCACAGCGATACAATTGTCGCTATCGAACCTGACGTGTATACAAAAATTGAAAGTTATCGTGAGCTCGACAGACGAGTCTTTGATTACAATACTGACGATTACAACAATGAGCCGTACCGCAGATTGTTGTCGATTATTCTTGCAAAAATAAAAGCGACCAATCGCCACATTCAAAGCAAAGGTACAGACCTCGACGCCGCACACGATGCTTACGCCAACCCACAAGAGTTGTTAGAAGATTTACGCATCATTCGAAAAAGTGTCAATACTCATGACAAAGCACATGGCGAAGGGCTATTACTCGATACGATTCGTCTGGTCAAAACCTGCGGCTTTCATCTAGCAGCGCTCGATATCCGTCAAGAGTCGTCTTATCATAGTGAAGTGATCGCCGATATTTTCGCCAATGCCTCGAACTTACCAGACTATCAGACTCTGGGTGAAACCGAGCGCCAAGAGTGGTTGACGCGTTTACTTGCAAAGCCTGGTACACCGCTCATTTATACCGATAACTTGACTGATAAAACACGCGAACAATTAGCCTTGATGAACTCAGTGGCAACATTACGTAAGCTGGTCGGGCAAGATACGTTTGGCAGTTATGTCATTTCGATGACCAACAATGCCAGTCAATTATTAGAAGTCTTACTACTAATGCGCTTTGCAGGCTTATGCAGGGTTGATGACGCAGGTCAGCTGTCTGCTGACTTACCCGTCGCACCCTTGTTTGAAACCATTGAAGATCTTAAAAACATTGATAAGATCTTACCTGCCGTGTTGGACAATCCGCTATACCGAGGTTTGCTTGCGCACTCAGATAATACCCAAGAAATCATGCTAGGTTATTCAGACTCATCAAAAGATGGCGGTATTATTACGTCTGCATGGCAGCTTTATAGCGCGCAGCAAACCATTAACCATATTGCTGCTGAATATGGTATCAAAACACGCCTGTTTCATGGCCGCGGTGGCTCTGTCAGTCGTGGCGGTGGCTCAACGCATAATGCAATTGCCGCTCAGCCCGCAGGGACACTGCATGGAGAAATTAAAGTCACTGAGCAGGGTGAAGTCCTTTATGCCAAATATGCCAACACCGATACTGCTGTGTTTGAGCTCACCATGGGCATCACTGGTACCCTCAAAGCGTGCTCAACAAGATTTGTGGTGCAACCGCCTGAACTACCAAGTTATGAAGCACTCTTTGCGCGTCTAGCAGATGCTGGTGAACAAAGTTATCGTACGCTGACGGACCATACCGAAGGGTTTTATCAGTTCTATTCACAAGTGACGCCAGTGCAGGAAATCTCTTTATTAAATATTGGCTCGCGCCCAGCGCACCGTAACAAAGGGCTGCCAAGTAAAACAACCTTGCGGGCGATTCCCTGGGTATTTGGTTGGTCTTTAGCACGCTTTACCCTACCAGCTTGGTATGGCGTAGGTAGTGCTCTTCATAGCGTTAAAGAAGACGAAGCTTTAATGAGGGAGATGAACAGTTGCTGGCCATTTTTTAACGTATTTATTAGCAATATTGAAATGGCTTTTACCAAATCTGAGATGAGCATTGCTCAGGCTTATAGTCAGCTATGTGAAGATGAGGGATTACGTGAAAAGATTATGCAAGCGGTAATCGATGAGCATCATCTAACCTTCTCAGGTTTGAACTCTTTGCTTAACCAGACATCATTATTGGCACATCAGCAAAACCTTGCCGCGTCACTGCAGTGGCGAAATGCTTATTTAGATCCGATTAACTACATACAAATCGAGTTGTTGAAACGTGCCAGACAAAAAGACACTATATATGATGACGGTGACTTTAGTGTTGAAGATCCATTAATCCGTAGTATCAATGCTTTGGCAGCGGGTCTACGCAATACGGGTTAATTAATAGAGAATTACGTTCAGATATCTAACTTATGACCTAAATACATTGACTTCCTTTAATTAAATTAAGAAGGTTGAAAAGGTGTAAGGGTCAACTAATTTAGATGTGGGTGGGTTTCTATCGTCAGGCTCCCTAACTAAAATCTCCCGAATTTTTTTATACGGATTTGACGGTAGGGGTCAGTCAGCTACCAGCTATCGAGACGACCCGTATGTAACTTGGTGAAACAGATGCTTGATTATGCCACTACAGTCTATTAATTAGGCAGCAATTGAGACAAGATGTTAGAAAAAAATATTGCCTCTCAAAAAGCTCGATTATCACTGCCATATCCTATCCAGCACAGTGAACCAATTCTTTGACGTAATCTTTTCAATGAGTGGATCGGAGAAATGTCGTTGTTGCATGTGCTCAATCAGCATAGAGATTTGACTGATATCAGATAACTCATCTGGCAATAGACAACCATCAAAATCAGAGCCAAAACCGACGTGATCTTCGCCTAAATGGTCAACTAGATAATCAAGATGATCGACAATCACATCAACTGAAGTTTGCGTGTTGCGTTGACCGTCAGCACGAAGAAATGCAACATCAAAGTTCACCCCAACCATACCACCGCTTTGTTTAATGGCAGCCAGTTGCTGGTCAGTCAAATTCCTTGCTTGCTGACATAACGCGTGTGCATTAGAGTGTGTCGCGACAATGGGCTGATCAATAATCTCTAACGTATCCCAAAAAGCACGCTCATTCATATGCGACACATCGATTAGCATATGTTTTTCACGACACTTTAGAATGAGGTCTTTACCTTGATCCGTGAGACCAGATCCTGTATCGGGAGAATGAGGAAAGGAGGCATTTAAGCCATCACCAAAGAGGCTTTTTCTATTCCAGAGTGGCCCTATACTTCTAAGACCTGCATCATAAAAAACATCCAATAACTCAGGTTTAATGGCTAAAAACTCAGCACCTTCCAAATGAAGGATGATGGCTAATTGCTGATTCTGCTGACAGGCTTGAATTTGCGCTAAAGACTTACAAATCTGAATCTGACCGTCTGATCGCGCCTGTAATTGTTGCACAAGTGCCAACTGTGCACAGCAAATATCCACGATTTTTTGCGGCTCAAAATCTAAGCCTGAGAGATTTGATAACTTGTCAGGATGGTTTTTTTTAACATAAGCGTAGGGCGGCAGGAAAATAGAAAATAAGCCGCCCATCCATCCCGCTTTCTGACAACGTTGTAAATCCAAATGTCCTGGTAGCGTACCATAAATGAAATCATGCACAGGATCTGCGGCTGCACTCAGCCACAGTCGGGTCAATAGGTCGTTATGTCCATCAAATATCACAGGCTGAGCATTCATTATTCATCCATTACCGTACGAGTAGGAATTAATTGCTCTTGACTCAATAGCTTTGAGTTTTTAGGGTTCCTAAAGCGTAACTCTTCAAAGGAAACTGGCGTTTCACTGTTTATACGCGCTTCCTCGATCAGATAATGATAAGGTGATTTGCCACACACAGGATCGGCATTTTTGGCATCCCCAGTCAGCATAAACGCTTGGCAACGACAGCCGCTGTAATCCCGCTCTTTATCTGGGCAGCTTTGGCACATGTCAGGCATCCAATCGTCACCGCGAAACTGATTAAAGCTCGCAGACTCATACCAAATATCTGCAAGTTGGGTGTTGCGTACGTTAGGGAACTGTATTGGTAATTGTCTGGCGGCATGGCAAGGTAGGGCTGTGCCGTCCGGTGCCACAGTCAAGAAAATCTTACCCCAACCATCCATACAGGGTTTAGGACGTTCTTCGTAATAATCAGGAACGACAAAAATGAGTTTACATTTGATGCCACGTTTTTCAATTTTCTTGCGGTGCTCATTGGTAATACGCTCGGCTCGAACCACTTGCGCTTTGGTTGGTAGTAAGCCTTCGATATTCTCAAATGCCCAACCATAAAACTGACAAATGGCCAGTTCAACGGTATCGGCTTCCAGCTCTAAGCACAGCTCAATAATCTGATCAATCTGATCAATATTCTGCCGATGAATGACAAAGTTGAGCACCATAGGATAGTTGTACTGCTTGACCAGACGTGACATCTCATACTTTTGTTCAAAGGCATGTTTTGAGCCAGCCAATGCATTGTTAACCGTTGGATCACTGGCTTGGAAACTGATCTGAATGTGGTCAAGGCCAGCCTCTTTTAATCGAGCAATCCGAGATTCGTTCAATCCCATGCCTGATGTGATTAAATTGGTGTAAAAACCTTTGTTATGAGCATAAGCGACCAATTGTTCTAAATCTTGACGAACGAGTGGTTCACCGCCAGAAAAGCCGAGCTGCACCGTGCCCATTTGCCGCGCCTGATCAAGAACATCGAACCATTCTTGCGTTGTCAGTTCCTGCTTATACTGAGCATAATCAACAGGATTAGAGCAATAAGGGCATTGTAATGGGCAGCGATAGGTAAGCTCAGCCAATAGCCATAATGGCAGTCCTACTGGCGCAGTCATACTAAATCAATCCAATGTTCACGTTGAGCCACCAACATATATTCGATAATGTCTTGCTCGATTTCAGGTATATCACCAAACATAGCCTTCACCTTTTTAATAATATCAGCAATGGACGCTTGACCATCAATGTGTTGACCGATGATGCTGGCACTCTCATTTAATTTGATCATCCCTTCAGGGTACAGCAACACATAAGCGTTCTGTGCAGGCTCAAACTGAAAGCGATAACCATGACGCCATACTGGGACGATAGAGTGATCTAGTTCAGGTAAACTCATTTGAACAATCCTTTATGCCAGACATTATCATCAGTGACGCTTTGGTAAGGGGCTTGATTATGGACATAGGCCAAGCTCAAAGAATCCAAAATGGTCCACAAAATATCCAGTTTAAATTGTAGAATCTCTAGCATACGCTCTTGTTGTTCAACTGTTTTGAATGAGTCGAGCGTAATGGTTAGGCCATGCTCAACATCGCGGCGGGCCTGACTTAAGCGCGAGCGAAAATAGGTATAACCTTGCTCTTTAATCCAAGGATAATGTTTTGGCCAAGACTCTAAGCGCGATTGATGAATCTGCGGGGCAAAAAGCTCTGTCAGTGAGCTGCTGGCTGCTTCTCGCCATGAGGTACGACGCGCAAAATTTACATAAGCATCGACTGCAAAACGTACACCCGGCAACACCAATTCTTCAGAAATCACTTGTTCGCGGCTAAGACCAACCGCTTCTGCCAGACTCAACCATGCTTCACGACCGCCACCATCAGGATACACGCCATCTTGATCAATCATGCGCTGAATCCACTCTTGACGCACCCGCTGATCGGGGCAATTCGCCATGATTGCCGCATCTTTCAAGGGAATATTGATTTGATAATAGAATCTGTTGGCGACCCACGCTTGAATCTGCTGTTGAGTCGCTTGTCCTTCATGCATCATGATATGAAAAGGGTGGTAAATATGGTAATACTGACCTTTAGCCATAATCGCTTGTTCAAAGGCCTCTACGCTTAGGGCTATTTTTTCTTCTTGCATTATCTTCATTTTGCTGTCGCCTTACAATTCAATCTGCATACCATCAAACGCCACTTCAACACCGTGTTGTTTCAATGTTGCAGCCTGTTCAGATTGTTCATTCAATATTGGGTTGGTGTTATTAATGTGGATCAATACCTTACGAATGTTTTTGAGCTGATCTAAATAGTGCAGTGATCCATCTTCACCACTAATGTGTAAATGCCCCATGTCTTGGCCTGTTTTTGTACCGACACCGCATTCTTGCATCTCACTGTCAGTCCATAAAGTGCCATCAATCATCACACAATCAGAGGCTTCCATAATCTGCATAATATCATCGTCAATTTTGCCCAAACCTGGCGCGTAAAAGAGTTGTTTTTGCGTTTTTAAGTCTTTTACAATCAGCGCAATATTATCGCCATCATGGGGGTTATTACGATGTGGCGAGTAGGGTGGTGCCGAGCTTCTAATCACCAAAGGCGTCAATTCTAAATTGCTAAAACCTTCAATATTAAAGGTCTGTTTCGGATCAATTTGGTGATATTGCAGGCCACCATTCCAGTGTTTCAACATATTGAAAATAGGAAACCCTGTCGTGAGATCTTGGTAGACCATCTCAGTACACCAAACAGGAATCGGACACCCTTCTCGCAGGGTCAATAGCCCAGTCGTATGGTCAAGCTGACTGTCCATCAAAACCACATTCGTGATGCCTGTATCTCTCAGGTTACGTGCTGGCTGTGCCGCCTTAAATTCAAATAATTGCTGACGAATATCAGGTGACGCGTTGAATAAAATCCAATCTATGCCATTCTCTGATATGGCTATCGAAGACTGGGTGCGGGTCTTTGCTTCAATTGTGCCTTGACGAACACCATGACAATTATAGCAATTGCAATTCCACTGTGGAAAACCACCACCAGCCGCTGAGCCTAAAACGTGAATATACATAAATCAATATTTCCAAAAAAATAAAAGCCCTAATCATCTAGGGCTTTTAATGTATTTAAGTCTAGTAAATTTTAACGCGCTTCAAAATACATAGTGACTTCGAAACCGATACGGATATCTTGAAAAGCTGGTTTAGTCCATTGCATAGGATTACTCCGGAAAGATCTCACTAGCTAATAAGTAAGATTAGTAAAAAGAATCTTTAATGGTATTCTAATCTAGCCCCTGCTGTCAAATCTGTAAAAAGACGGGAAACATTTTAGTTACGCAGTCTAACAGTAGTAATCAAACTATACTTATCTTGGCATATACCACTGTTCATTGTAAGGTAAATTGGATATATGCCTTAGTAATAAAACGGCAATGAATCAAATCATTACCGCTTCATTAAACAGGTATGATGTTACTTGGCTTTGTCAGCAAGTTTATAAGCCATAACATAATCCCCAATAGTAGTACCAACTGAACCATGTCCACCAGCTACCAATACGACCATCTGCTCACCTTTAGAATTTAGATAAGTCATAGGCGTCGCTTGGCCACCTGCTGGAATACGAACATTCCACAATACATCGCCATTTTTTAAATCATAGGCGCGGAAGTTGTTTTCAGTAGCCGCTGACAAAAATGCTACGCCTCCTTTTGTGATGATGGGTCCGCCAATACCAGGAACACCCAGCTCAAACTTCAATGGAATAGGGGACAAATCTTGCACGGTACCGTTTCTACGTTGATAGGCAATCTCACCGGTTGCTAGGTCAGCACCCGCTACTGTGCCCCATGGTGGTTGCTGACAAGGAATGCCTAACGGTGATAAAAATGGTCCCAGCTCTACCGCGTAATCTGCACCTTTATTTTCATTAACTCCTTGCTCTCCTGTATTGGTTTCTCCCTCACCAAGATTGTCTCTAGGAATGAGTTTTGATGTAAATGCCAAATAAGTTGGCATACCAAACATTACGCCATTTTCAGGATCAACGGCGAGGCCGCCCCAGTTAAAGGTACCGAAGTTACCAGGATAGACCAAACTGCCATTCGTCGATGGTGGTGTATAACGACCATCATAATTGAGTTGGTTAAACTCAATACGGCACATCATCTGATCAATGAGGCTAGCGCCCCACATGTCTTTTTCTTTCAACATCGGCGGCTCAAAACTCAAACCAGAGTAAGGTTGCGTTGGAGCGGCATGTTCACCTGCAACCAAGTAACCTTGCGGCGCGGCGCGTTCTTTGATCGGTACGATTGGCTCGCCTGTTGCGCGATTCAATACATACACATCGCCTTGTTTGGTGGGAACAACCAGTGCAGGCTGAACACCTTCTTTGGTTTTTAAGTCAAGTAAGCTTGGCTGAGCTGGCGTGTCCATATCCCAAAGATCATGGTGAACAAATTGTTGAACCCAGCGCGCTTTACCTGTTTTAATGTCTAAAGCGACAACAGACGTCGCATATTTTTCTTCATCTGCGGTTCGATAGCTGCCTAATTGATCCGGTACACGATTGCCCATAGGGAAATAGACCAAACCAAGTTCTTCATCAGCGCTGGCGATCGCCCATGAGTTTGGTGAACTGGTTTTGTACATCTGAGTTGGATCATTGACATCGAAAGGCGCTGTGTTATCAGGATCTCCTGAATCCCAGTTCCATAGTAGCTCGCCAGTATTGACATCATACGCACGAATAACACCAGAAGGTGAATTGACGTCGTAGTTATCATTAACGGCACCTGCCACCACAATCGTATTGCCTACCACTATCGGAGGCGACGTTGAATAATAATAACCCGCTTGTTTAAATGGCATATTGTGCATTAAATCTAAAGCACCATCTTTACCAAAATCTTGACAACGTTGCCCAGTATTTGGGTCAAGTGCATATAACTTAGCATCGGAAGTTGGAATAAATATTTTTGCATCGCATTGCTTAGACGCGTTTTCAAAGGTATTACCAGCTACTTTCTGAACTGGTGTATGGCCGGTCTTGACAGTTGTGTTAGTCACAGCTGCATTATTGGTATTTGCGCCATTGATGGCATTATTACTATTTGTCTCATCATTAATAACTGGAGAAATACTATCAGTACCAGCTTGACCTGCATAATAGGACACGCCTCGACACGTTTGATGTTGGCGTTGTAGATTTTTTCCTACTTTGGGGTCAAACTTCCATAATGTTTGACCAGAGTCTGCGTCCAAAGCTAATACCCAGTTGTGTGGAGTGCACATATATAGGGCATTGCCAATCTTTAAAGGAGTTGCCTGATAGGTGGTCTCACCGATATCATTAGGACCTTTGACATCACCTGTTTGAATTTGCCAAGCAAGCTCTAAGTCTTTGACATTATCAGTGGTGATTTGAGTCAGAGGCGAGTAGCGCTGCCCATAGTCAGTACCACCATACGCGCTCCACTCACCCTCTGGCGTTTGCTCGCCATTTGATAACGGAACACCAAGATTTGTAGGTGTTGAATTTTGATCAGCACCATCTTTGGCAGTTAAATTGAGTTCACCTAACTTATCGGTGGCATTATTAGCCATACTACCAAAAGAGATCAGTGCGCCCACAACCACACTAGCCAGCAATCCCCAATAATAAATAGGGTTTTTTGAGTTATTTTTGGCGTCTTTGAAGGGAGTTGTAATAAGATTTTCGGAATGTAAGCTCGATGTACCATTAGCAACTAAATTTTTATCAGAGCTCTTTGATACTCGAGTTTTATTACCCTGCATCTTGTTAGATACCCATGGCAATAACATTAATAAACCAAATATCAGCGGAAAGCCCAAGCGAGTTGCCAGTGCCCACCAATAAAACCCAGATTCCCAAAGCGCCCAAGCCAGGGTCGCTATAATAAAAATAGTATAGAGCCCATAGGCGCTCCAATGTCTTTTAAATAGCAAGAATGCTGTGACAAGCATCGTAATGCCAGCAATAACATAGTAAGCGCTACCGCCTAACGAGAGTAAGTAGGTACCTCCAATAAGCAAAGGTGCGGCAAAAACCGCCATAATAATAGCTATGAATTTTTCCATGAGCGGAACCACCTGTTTATATAAAAGCAGATTGGCATGCAATGATGGACGACCAGTTAAAACTAGGCGTCCATCATTACATACCTATGTAATTAACAAATAAATCAAACGTCGAATAACGTTTTGGACTTTATTTTATCACTTATACACAAGATCAGTAAAGGTAAGGTAAGATAGGAAAAACTGTTTGGTAAGTGTTTTAGATACTAGGGCGTGTCTTCATTTTAAAAATGGTGATAAAGATTAGATAAATTGTAGTCAAACAAGGAAAATAGCGCCGTTAATATCGGGATATTACCTAGCTATTTGATGAAGTTTGGCAAAATTTAGCCATTTTTAGCCCATTTAGATGTCCATCGATTGAATTGAAGACACGCCCTAAACTGTTTTTGATATAAATCCATAAATGCATAGCCTAAGACTCAAGTCCTCACTAGCAGACTGAGCTTCTTCCTAGAGATGTTACGTTAAATGGTTTTCATGCAAAAAAAGTCATCGGTTCGAGTGCTCGAAAATAGCTCTGCTATCATGAGAATAATACATAAGTTTAAGTTCCAAAAAACTATCTATAGAAATCTGCTATGACCCTCCCTAAAACCTCTTTAACACGTAAATATATCCTTTTTTAGCAGCAGCGATGCTGTCTGTGTCAGCTATGGTTACTGATTTTAGCCAAGTTCAACGCGAAGCTAATCAAGGTGATGCTGATGCCTAATATGTGCTTAGGATGATATACGTCAAAGGCGAAGGCGTGCGACTAAACACCATGACTACTAAAAAATGGTTTGAGCTATGCTGAAGAAACCGTAGAGGTAAATTTGGTAAACTAAGCGTATTAATCGGAGTTTATCATGACCAAGAAAGTAAGAACCTACTGTGACGAATTTAAAGCCGAGGCAGTCAAGAAGATAGCAGACAATAATGGCAATATCTCAGCGACCGCAAAGCAGCTTGGCATCGCCATGCAGACCTTATCTAATTGGCACAATAAAGCCAATCAAGGCAAGCTTATCAGCACTCAGCAATATGAACCTGATCTTATGGCAGCTATTCAAGAAATAAAGTAGCTCAAGCGACAACTTAAAGTTGCTGAAGAAGAGCGAGAGATATTAAATGAGGAGGGATAAAGCGGAGCATTGCTTCGCCCCGACGCAAGGGGAGAGCTATGCTCGAGTGAGGCGACGGCGTACTTTGCCAAGCACAGCTAGTAAAGTACGCCTTTATAAAAACTAATAGACAGGTCTTTAGTATCGTCTCTATGTGCCGTGTGTTAAGCGTCAAACCATCAAGCTATTACGACTGGAGTAGTGGCGATATCAGCGAGCAGCAGATACATCGCAACCATTGTGAGCTACTAGTTAAAGCCGCTCACAGTGAAAGTAAAGAACGTTATGGTTATGAACGTTTGCATGCAACACTCACCGAGCAAGGCCATGACATCACCTATATCTGGACAAATGAGGGTTGGCTGTATTTAGCAGGCGTTAAAGACTTATACATTAAAGAGCTTGTCGGTTACGCCATCATCAAACGCATGACAGCAGATCTAGTATGCAAAGTATTGAACATGGCCATCAAGAACAAACGACCCAGTAAAGGGCTAGTCGTTCACTCTGACAGAGGCAGCCAGTATGTAGCCACGCGTACCATAAGATCATCAAGCAGCCTCACTTTACAAGCTCAATGAGCGCTAAAGGTAACTGCTTTGACAACGCACCCATAGAAAGCTTCTGGGGCATATTGAAGAACGAACTAGTATATTACCAAGACTATAAAACAAGGTTTGCCGCTATTACCAATATCATTAGATATATCGAGTTGTACTACAATCAAACGAGGATGTTGATGAAGATGACTTTCTGAATAGTTAGTACGTATGAGAATTAATCAATCATCAACCAACCTTAATAAGGGTTTATCATATAATTATAATCCCATGAACTTATTGTATGGTACCCTTAGAGTTTAACTTATGCGTACCTAAAGTCAGGTTCACGAGTTAACAGAGATGATTAGCTAGTAAAAACAATGCTCTATAGTGAGGAGGAAAATAAATGGTTCATGAACCTTAATATCTGACTTAGACTGTGTACCACAATTCTCATTTATTATAGAGTGTATATGAAAGTAGATAAGTATTCGAAGACTTGAGTCTACTTATCAAGAATTTTTCGATGATCACCCAAAAGATAGAGTGATATTTTGCCAGTTCAATAGCTTTGATAAACTTTCGTAGGTGCGCGTGATAAGAGCTCTGATATTATTATTTAAGGTAGAATGAACCTCACCGGGATTGTCGGAGACTCAACTTCTGAGAGATTACGACAATTAAAAGACAAACCTACACTCCTGAGATTAAAGAACGCACCGTTCACATGCTAATTGAAGCAGCGAGCGACTATCCCTGTGCGATTCACTATAAATACTCCAAAACAATGATACAGAGTTAATTACAAATAATAGAAATAAATTTATGAAGTATAAGAGAGTAAAATAAATATTGATGCAAACTAGGGTGTGTTGACAATTACCGT
>NZ_PJBX01000142.1:0-18759 GCF_002836335.1 Psychrobacter sp. Sarcosine-02u-2
TCATTGCTTATTCTCCTGTTAGTGGATTATAAGCAGTTACACAAAGTTTGGGAAACTCCCTTATCTACCCAACTTAGAAATTCTAAGTTGGGTTTTTTGTCACTTAATCAATTGGCTGCAATCAGCTTCCCTGATATTTCAAGCGGAATGATATTGCTAATCAGTTTCGGGAAGGCTGTCACCCCGTAGTTATAGCGATCGACCATGCCTGTCGCGCGAAACTTTAACGTCGGTTTAGAGGTGGCGGGGTCAATCTCTACATCAGATAAAGTCACTCTTACCGTTAACGGTTTGGTTTGACCTAAAGCGGTAAAATCGCCCGTGACATTTGCTTGTTTCGGTGTAATCATCTTGATCTTTTTTGAAACAAATGTCATCGTTGGATACTGCTGCGTATTGAGCAGCTCCTTTCGGCGCAAAAAACTGTCACGTAGCTTGCGCTCGGTATCGATGCTATCGGTATGCACGGTAAAATTAATGGTCGTACTCTCAGGCTTTTTGACGTCATAATTGATCGATCCATTTACTTTACGAAACTTACCGTCAGTGGTCGCCTTGCCTAAATACTTGACCTCAAAATCAGCACTGGTCTTAGGCACGTCCAGTTTCCACTTTTGTGGCATCGTGTTGGCGGCGACTCCCATTATAGGCAAAGATAATAATAAAGAGGTACCAAGCGTAATCTTTAACAAAGAGGCGGCGCGAGTATTCATACGTATTATCCAAAGGGTGGTATTAAAGTCGTCAGTATTGAACATGCTTTTAGGGCACAACTGAGCGTTATAGCTGAAATAATAATACGATAGCCTACTACAATTGTGCTGTTTCAATGTATTATTAAAGTTATGAGCGATTTAGAAGTAAGTCTTATACTGGCTTATCGCTTAAAATAACCAATATGACTTTTTATATAGTAGATCGTCGGCGAGACCGTCATCAATGTAGCCATGTGGCTAAAACTTGAAAAAGACGTTTATCATCGTCTAAACAATATCACTTTGCCATTAGCAAATGGCGGCAGCACCCAAATTGACCATGTCATCGTCTCTAGGTATGGCATCTTTGTCATCGAAACCAAAAACTATAAAGGCTGGATTTTTGGTAATGAGAAGCAAAGACAGTGGACGCAAGTCATTATGGGTCGCAAGTATAAATTTCAAAATCCATTGCGGCAAAATTATTTGCATATAAAAACGCTGTCTGATTTATTAGAACTGGAGATGAGTTATTTTCATTCGATGATTGCCTTTATCGGCGAGTGTGAGCTTAAAACTCGCGATGAACTACCTGAGCATGTATTGACGAGCGGCATGGCATCTTATATTAACCCCAGTTCGGGATAAGCGCTCAAAAAAAAGATAAAAAAGAAGTCCAAAGTTGCTAAAGTAAGTTTACCAAGACAAACTTCACAACAAGGACTTCTTACATGGACAACCTAACCGAACTATACTGCCATATTGACGACTTTTATCAGCAATTCAAACCTGAGTTTGACGCTCATTTAATCGCAACGGGACACCAAAGGTTAAGAGCATGCCAGATAAGTGTAGCAGAGATGATGACCATCTTGGTACTGTTTCATCAACTGCGGTATCGACAGTTTAAGTCTTTTTACTACCACCATATGCATGGCATGATGAAACGGGAGTTTCCAAACCTGCCGAGCTACTCGCGATTTATAGAGCTTGTGCCGCGCAGTATCATGCCACTGTGCAGCTACTTGCAAAGCATGATGGGCGACTGTACGGGTATCAGCTATATTGATTCAACCAAGATAGCAGTTTGTCATAACAAGCGTATCTACCGTCATAAAGTCTTTAAGGGACTTGCAACCCGAGGCAAAAGCAGCATGGGCTAGTTTTACGGCTTTAAGCTGCACGCCATTATCAATCATAAGGGCGAGCTTGTATCTGTTAAAGTCACTGCGGGTAATACGGATGACAGAGTGCCTGTTAAGGATATGGCAACACCTGTATTTGGCAAGGTGTTTGGGGATAGAGGCTATATCAGTAAAGCCCTAAACGAGTGGCTCACAAAACATAGTGATACCACGTTGATAACTAAACTTCGGCGTAATATGAAACCCCAATTACTTGAGCCTATGGATGAGGCACTACTCAATCATCGCT
This sequence comes from Psychrobacter sp. Sarcosine-02u-2, assembly GCF_002836335.1. Classification (NCBI taxonomy): domain Bacteria; kingdom Pseudomonadati; phylum Pseudomonadota; class Gammaproteobacteria; order Moraxellales; family Moraxellaceae; genus Psychrobacter; species Psychrobacter sp. Sarcosine-02u-2. The sequence continues at coordinate 2,130 of NZ_PJBX01000142.1, forward strand.
CTTTGGTTGAAACGGTGTTTGGAGAGCTTAAAAACTTGTGCCAAATCGAACACTCACGCCATCGTAGTGTGACGGGGTTTATCACAAACTTGCTGTCAGGTTTGATTGCTTATTGCTGGTTTCCCTATAAACCCACCATCAAAAACATGCCTCAGCAGAGACAGGTAGCCACATTGTAAATAGTATCAATGAGTTACAATGTGGCTTATCCCGAACTGGGGTTATATTAAGAAAAAACAAGATAAAATGCTTACCGATGAAGAAGTCAAAGCCATTGTTGAGCAAATTGAAAACAATCGATTTAGCAAGTCTTGGCGTACTAACAGAGCGCATAAAGCCTATTTAAAAGAGAAGCATAATCCGTCAAACAAGCAAGCTAGTGATAAACCAAATGCTAAGTCAGTTACTATATCAGCGAATCAGCCTGTGCCTGAATTAATAGTAAAACAACCTCCTAAAAAGACCATTCTTCAAATCAGAGAAGTACTGCGAGGGTCTGGGCAAACGGAAGTTGAAGCGAGCGACGCTCCGTTTGTCCCTTCTAGCAATGTTCTGCCTATCTCTCAACTGATTAATGATGATTCTGTCTTTATTACCCCATTTGAGGTTTTGGAATCAGAGCCGAAGATAGAGAAAGCTGCTACTAAGGAGCCTTCTATTATCGAGCAAGTTGAAGCGTCAATCATTTCTGATAATACTCCCGCTTGCCCGAAGTGTAATAGTGAGATGGTCAAGCGCGTTGCTAAAAAAGGTCAGCAGCAAGGTCAGCCCTTTTTTGGTTGCAGTCAATTTCCTAAGTGCCGCGGTGTGGTGAATATTAATTAGGTGATATTAGGGTGTGTATAGAATTCAAATGAGTGGCAACCAGATAAAGACACAAGCAAGCATTACCGCTGCTGCATAGCTATCTTTGAGCTTATGATATCGCGTGGCAATGCCCCTAAAATGTTTCAACCTAGCAAAAGCGTTTTCTACCAAGTGACGGCAACGATACAAATACCAGTCTAGTGTGTCATTGTTGCTGTTTTTAGAGTTCGACTTAACGGGTATGACTGACTCAGCACAGGGCTTGAAGATACACTCTCTAATATCACTACTATCGTAGCCCCTGTCTGCAATCACCGCTTTAGTCTGGTTATTAATCGTGCTATCTATCAACGTCTTTGCCATCTTAGCGTCATGCACTTGCCCACCTGTCAGCTCAACATGTATAGGGTTACCACAAGCATCGACCACTAAGTGCAGTTTGCTGCTATTACCTGCAACACTTTTACCAATGGCCTCATCAAGATGACTGGCTGCACCTGAACTATGCTGATGAGCTTTGACCACGCTACCGTCTATAAATAACCATTCACTATCATAGTTTGCTGTGATTATTTTCATGATCTTTTGCCATTTACCGGTTTTACGCCAATAACGGTATTGATGATATATGCGAGACCAATGACCGAAATAAGAAGGTAAGTCTCGCCATGGACAGCCTACTCTTATGAGGTACAGCATGCCTTCAACGGTACGTCTTAGATTGGGCTTGTTATATACGTTAATTTGTCGCAATATAATAAATAGCTTGTACCAAAGTTCATCGTTGAGCTTGGTGCGAGTCATAAGTGATGCCTTATTTCTTTGTTGTGGTAAACAGTAGAGTAAGGCGTTGCTTATTTTTTTCAATGCTTCCTCAATTCTATACAGCACCTATGCAAAACGAAAATAAGTCAGGTGTTTTTAACTCAAATTGTGGGCTGCGATAAATATCGATATAAATAAGCGGTTTAAATATACTACCTTACGCAGTTGTAACGCAAGGTATCAATATATTTAATTTGATAGAAAATGTCCCGTTTTAATATCTGTATTTTTGAATGTAAGTGCTATTTTCAATAGAAAAGTTATGAGATAAAAGCGCTTGCCGTAAAATATTTTACTTATTTTTTCTATGATGCGATTTGCTCAGCGTGATGATGTTTTGCTTTAATGAAGTCAGCCATTTTTTCGGCGATCATTATAGTAGGTGCATTGGTATTGCCGCTGATTAAGGTTGGCATGACTGAGGCATCGATGACACGCAGTCCGCTTACACCGCGCACTTTTAACTCCAGATCTACGACCGAGCGATCATCTGAGCCCATGCGACAAGTACCAACAGGGTGATAGATGGTATCTGATCTATTACGAATATAACCAAGCATGCCATCTTTTTCAATATACGGAGCAGGGTAGTCTTCGGTGATGTATTTTGCGATTGGGGCTTCTTGCATGATCGCTCGGGTACGCTCTGCACCAGCCACCATGTATTCTACGTCTTTAGGATGGGAGAGGAAGTTGGGATCAATCAATACGCACTCTGAGGGGTCAGCTGACGCAAGCCTAACCGTACCGCGGCTTTCAGGGCGCAAGTAGCAGGCGTGACAAGAAACAGCAAAACCGCGTCTAAGGTCACGACCGTGTTCAATCACGCGAGATATGACAAAATGCAGCTGGGTATTTGGCCACTCTTTTGGGGCGTCACCAACGCTAAAGAACGCACCAGCTTCGGCGTAGTTGGTAGATAGTAGCCCTGTGCCATCTTTTCTCCATTGGCGAATGCTTTTAGACAAGGTTGAGAGCGTTGCCATACCAATACCGATCACATCGGTAGTATTGACCTCGTAATCAAATACCACGTCTAAATGGTCTTGTAGATTACCGCCAACCTCGGGCGCATCGACCAATACATCGATACCGTGCGCCTGCAAGTGCTCGGCAGGACCAATACCAGATAGCATCAAAACTTTCGGCGAACCAAAAGCGCCACCTGACAAAATAATTTCCTGACGTGCCATTACTGTATGCTCGACGCCGTCTTTTTCATAAGCGACGCCAACGGCTTGTTTGTCTTCAAAGATGACACGGTTGGCTTGGGCGTGGGTGATAACGGTTAAATTTGGCCGACTTTTTTGTACGGGGTGTAAATAGGCGGCGGCCGCAGAGCAGCGTTGACCTTGTTTTTCACCATGAAAATGGGTGACTTGATATAGTCCTGCGCCGTCTTGTTTTTTACCATTAAAGTCTTGATTGTGCTCCAAGCCATTAGCGACAGCCGCTTCTACAAATGCTTTTGAGATTTCACGCGGGCTTAATAAATTACTGACGTGCAAAGGGCCGCTATCGCCATGCAGTTCATCCGCGCCGTGGACATTGTTTTCAGCTTTAATAAAGTAAGGTAGCACATCGTCAAAGCCCCAACCCTCACAGCCTTGCTCAACCCAGCGCTCATAATCAAGCGCGCTGCCGCGAGTATAGATCATTGCATTAATGGCGGATGAGCCGCCCAAGCATTGACCGCGCGGTTGAAAGCCGCGTCGATTATTAAGATGGGTTTGCGGCGTAGTATGAAAGCACCAATTGTTTGATTTTAGCGGTTTGCCTGGTACTAAAAGGATTAAACCTGCCGGTACGCGAATCGCAAGGTCTTTGCCTTCACCGCCGTACTCTAATAAACACACACTGATATCGGGATTTTCTGTCAGACGGCTGGCAAGGACGCAGCCTGCAGAACCGCCGCCCACGATGACGTAGTCAAATTTTGCGTCAAATTCCATTTTTATATTCCTTATAGCTTCCATGCCAATCAAACTGGAGAGCTAGCTTTCCAGTATATAGGTCATTGATTAGTATAGACCTAACAGAATACTGACGCTAGGCATTCATTCAATCTTCAATGGCGCATATTTCAGAGCGCACAATAAAGCGTTTGCCTTCAGGTATTTCCAGTGAAAAACTCGCACCACGACCATCGACTACATCGATAGTTAAATCAGTATGTTGCCAGAGTTTATACTGGGCTTTACCCATATAAAATGGACAACCAGCAAGCTCACCGACGAGTACGTCTTGACCACCAACTTTGAACTCACCCAGCGGATAACACATCGGTGAGCTGCCATCGCAGCAGCCGCCAGATTGATGGAACATCAGGTCACCGTGTTTGGACTTTAATAGCTCAATTAACGCAACGCAGGCTTCTGTCGCTTCAAGTTTCATAACGTGCTCCTTATTTTTAAACTTTTACCCAAACTAATCGGTAAAATATAAAAGGTCGTATCATCTTCACTCACATCATTAATAGCATGTGGCTGAAAACGATACGACCTGTTATTTGTGACCAAACGTCGTAATTATCGAGATAATTTCTAAAAAATAAAAATGTCTCACATAATTGACATGTCTACATAGAGTAATCAATGACGATGCGACCCTCAATCTTACCATCACGCATACGATCAAGAATGTCATTGATGTTTTCAAGTGGCTCAGCGGCAACAGTCGCTTTTACTTTACCTTCCGCTGCCATATCTAGCGACTCTTGTAGGTCTAGACGTGTACCAACGATTGAGCCACGAATGGTAATACCGTTTAGAACGGTATCAAAGATAGAGACAGGGAAGTCGCCCGTTGGTAGACCATTACAGACCAAAGTACCACCGCGTCGTAACATGCCTAAGGCTTGGTCAAATGCTTTAGACGATACTGCTGTCACGAGCGCACCATGAGCACCGCCGATTTCTGTTTGTAGATATTCGGCAGGGTCGGTGTTTTTTGCGTTGACCGTGACTTTTGCGCCCAGTCTTTTAGCAAAATCGAGCTTTTCATCATCTATATCAACAGCAGCAACGTTCAGTCCCATGGCAATGGCGTACTGTACCGCCATGTGACCAAGTCCACCGATACCTGAAATGACGACCCAATCACCTGGTTTGGTGTCTGTCATTTTCAGACCTTTATATACCGTCACACCCGCACATAGAACTGGTGCAATCTCAACAGAGTCAACGCTCTCAGGAATAATGCCAACATAGTCAGCATCTGCCAATACGTATTCTGCAAAGCTACCATTCACTGAATAACCAGAGTTCTCTTGACTTAGGCACAGGGTTTCCCAGCCGCCTAGACAATGCGTACAGTGACCACAGGCAGAGTAGAGCCAAGGCACACCGACACGGTCGCCTTCTTTAACATGCTTAACACCTTCACCCACAGCAGTGATCAGGCCGACACCTTCATGACCAGGGATAAACGGGGGGCTTGGTTTGACTGGCCAATCGCCTTCGACAGCGTGCAGGTCGGTATGACAGACACCTGATGCCTGCATTTTTACTACAATTTGACCAGGACCTGGGGTAGGGATATCAACTTCTTCAATCTGCAGAGGTTGGTTGAACTCATGCAGAACCGCAGCTTTCATTTTATTACTCACGTTGCATTCTCCTTATCGTGGATGGTGAGTTGATAGATGTCATATCTACCAACTCATTATTTTATGGTGGCTGCCATAAAGTGCGTGACAGACAGGCTTAAAAGAAGCCCATCTTTTTGGGACTATAAGAAACCAGCATGTTTTTGGTTTGCTGATAATGGTCGAGCATCATTAGATGGTTTTCGCGGCCGATACCCGATTGCTTGTAGCCACCAAATGCAGAATGCGAAGGATAGATGTGGTAGCAGTTGGTCCACACGCGACCTGCTTGGATGCCACGTCCGAAGCGATAGGCTTTATGTACACTGCGTGTCCAGACTCCAGCACCAAGACCATATATGGTATCATTGGCAATGCTCATGGCCTCTTCGTCGTCTTTAAATTTCGTGACGGCAAGTACTGGTCCAAAGATTTCCTCTTGGAACACGCGCATGTCGTTAGTGCCTTCAAAGATGGTCGGTTTCACATAATAACCGTCGCCAAGCTCGCCATCGTGTTTGGCTTGCTCGCCGCCAACCAAGACTTTCGCGCCTTCTTTTTTACCGATATCCAGATAAGATAAGATTTTTTCTAACTGGTCTGAGCTGGCTTGTGCACCAATCATGGTGTCAGTGTCTAATGGATTGCCCATTTTGATGGCTTCAACACGCTCGACACAGCGTTTGATAAATTCATCATAAATACTCTCATGTACCAGCGCGCGCGACGGACAAGTACAGATTTCACCTTGGTTAAGCGCAAACATCACTAGACCTTCGACCGCTTTGTCCAAAAAATCATCGTCTTCGTCCATGACATCAGCAAAGAAGATATTTGGACTCTTACCACCCAGCTCTAGGGTAACTGGAATGATGTTTTCACTGGCGTACTGCATGATTAGGCGACCAGTAGTCGTCTCACCAGTAAAGGCAACTTTATTGATACGTGGATTGGAGGCAAGCGGCTTACCAGCTTCAACTCCGAAACCGTTGACCACGTTGAGGACACCTTTTGGTAAGATATCAGCAATCCCGATCGTCTCTAGCATAAATAGGATAGAGGCAGGCGTTTGCTCTGCAGGCTTGAGTACTATACAGTTACCAGCAGCAAGCGCAGGGGCTAGCTTCCATACTGCCATGAGGATCGGAAAGTTCCATGGGATAATTTGGCCGACGACACCAAGTGGCTCATGGAAGTGATAAGCAACCGTGTCATCATCAATTTGACTGAGGCCGCCTTCTTGTGCACGAATGGCACTGGCAAAATAGCGAAAGTGATCGACAGCTAATGGAATGTCTGCTGCTAGGGTTTCACGTACAGGCTTGCCGTTTTCATACGTTTCGGCAATGGCGATGGCTTCTAAATTGGCTTCCATCTTATCTGCAATTTTGAGCAGTAGATTGGCACGTTCAGCGACACTGGTTTTGCCCCAAGCGTCTTTGGCAGCATGAGCAGCGTCTAAGGCTTTTTCAATATCCGCTTCTTTTGAACGGGCGACTTGGCAGATGACTTTACCGTCAATGGGGCTGGTGTTGTCAAAGTATTCTCCATCGGCTGGTGCGACCCACTCACCATTGATAAAGTTGTCATATTTTTCGCGGAATTGGACGGGGCTGTTTTCTGTATTGGGATAGGCGTGTAGCATTAACGACTCCTTGTTGTATTAATTTATAAAGCAAATAAACGTTCAAGCCTTTGATATATGATCTTTTGAGGTCATATCTATAAAGTCACTTGCACGGTTTTGCTGGATCTCCCTGATCAGGTTGTCAGTCTATCCTACTGAACTTTTATACATAAAGATACCGCATTCTCAACTTATTTTTCTAAGGTATTGGTTTACTTAGTTTTTAAAATTACAGTTAAAACAATTAGGATTTTAAATTCTATAAAAATCAAAAACCTACGATAAGTTGAGATTGGCGTATAAGGATAGTTACTTTTAGTAAAGCAAATCAGGTTGTTTCATAAATTTAGGTTATGCATAAGTATCTGCTTAAATTGGTTCGAAAACTTGGTACAGCTGTTATAATTGCTACCATTATGATGCTACGACGGTAGTTTCCTTTTTCTTATGTTATTGGTTGGTTTGGATATATGCGTCAATCTTCTGCTCTTGATATCTTAAAAACAGGTCAAAATGTGTTTTTGACTGGCTCAGCAGGTTCAGGTAAAACTTATACTCTCAACCAGTACATCAATTACTTACGCGCGCGCCGTGTGCCAGTTGCTGTGACTGCTAGTACGGGTATCGCGGCGACACACATGAACGGCACGACTATCCATAGTTGGTCGGGTATAGGCATCAAAGACGAGTTGTCTGATCGTGATTTGACCAATTTATCGCGTAAGCAGTTTTTAGCAGACAGATTAAAAGACACGGCGGTATTGATCATCGATGAGATTTCCATGCTGCATGCCAAGCAGCTTAACCTAGTCAACCAAGTGCTCAAGCATGTGCGAAAAAACGATGCTGCATTTGGTGGTATACAAGTGGTGGTTGCAGGGGACTTTTTTCAGTTACCACCGATTGGAAGTAAGGGTGAGAGTAACCGAGAAAAGTTTGCTTTTATGTCTGAGGCCTGGCTCGATGCTAAGTTCCATATTTGTTATTTATCCGAGCAGCATCGGCAAGTCAGTGAGGCCGCTAATGGTGGTCTCGATTTGGATGATATTCTCAATCAGATTCGCAGACAAGAAGTCACTTTTGAGGCGATTGCGGCATTGGAAGCTACCTTTGATCAAAACGTCGATATCAATCGCACCCGTCTATATACCCACAACCTCAACGTCAATAAAATCAATGATAAAGAACTGGCAGCGCTTGAAGGCGAAACCATGCGGTTTGAGGCCACCGCGACAGGTGATAGCAAACTGGTTGAGACGCTCAAAAAGACTGTGCGCACCCAAGATGAGCTGATTCTAAAAGTTGGTGCTAAGGTAATGTTTATCAAAAACAACACTGAGCTTGGTGTGTCCAACGGTACCATGGGTGAGCTGATTGGTTTTGCTGCGGTAAAAATTGACGATAGTAAAGATACGAGCGATGATTTGATTGAAGATACTGCGCAAGATGCTATTGCTAAGAATACGAAAAACAAAGCCAAAAAAGATAAAGAAAGTAAGGAAAAACCAAAAGATAAAAAACCAACCACGCAAAAAATGCCTGTAGTTCGACTAAACTCAGGTCGTGAAGTCATCGCTGAGCCTGAAGAGTGGATCATCGAAGACGAAACCGGCGACGTGCTGGCAAGCTACTTACAAGTGCCGCTGTGTTTGGCTTGGGCGATTACTATTCATAAATCGCAAGGCATGACCCTTGAGGCGGCCGAGATTGATTTATCGCGCACTTTTGAGCTTGGGCAAGGTTATGTGGCATTGTCACGCTTAAAGTCGCTGGCAGGTTTGCAATTGCTCGGTATGAATGACATGAGCTTGCAGCTTGATCCGCTGGCACGCGGCGCCGATAAACGCTTTTTGGCACTGTCAGAGGAAGCGGATGCCAATTATGCCATGCTCGATGAAGAAAGCATGACGCAGGCGCATGAGAAATTTATTCTAAAATCAGGCGGCACGCTTAGTAAGTCAGTGATTAAAGCGTATGCCAATTTGCAGAAAAAACGCCGCGAGCAACAGCAAGCGCAGATAGATAAAAAACAGAAACTTGGTAATCAAGTTTCTGATAAATCGGACAGCACCTTGCTGGCGACGCGAATTTTATTAGAAGAGAGCTTATCGATTGCCGAGATTTCGCAGGCGCGGCAGCTGTCGCAATCGACCATTATGCGCCATATTGCAGAATTAAAATCGCAAGATCCAAGTTTGGCGTGTGATCATCTGCGCCCAGACGATGAAGTGATGACGGCGGTTGGCAACGCTTATGTGGCCATTAAGGTCGCCAATAACCCTAATGACTTTAACGATGATGGCAGTGTTAAGCTGCGTCCAATTTTTGAGCATCTAAAACAAGCGGTTGATTACAATACCATTCGTTTGGCATTAATTTTTATTACGCCGTAGCATCCAATCGGTGAGAAAAAATCTCTAAAGATAGACCGTCATTATGCTGATAATATTCAATGTAGCGCGCCACTCTTTTTATATCTCTTTATAGCGATACCCTTTTATGTCTGACGTTATACCTGATTTTTCTAGCGCAACTTACCAATTGAACGCCGAACCTAGAGTGGCGCTTACGCATGCGACAGGCGAGCATACGCAGCCCTTGAGGATTGCTATCAATGGCTTTGGCCGTATTGGACGTAATGTACTGCGTGCCTTGTTAGAGCGCTTTGAGGTGTTGGGGCGCGCTATCCATGTAGTGGCGATTAATGATTTGGCATCGGCTGATATCTTATTGCATTTGTTAAAATTCGATAGTACTCATGGTCGCTTAAGCCGACTTGGCGTCAGTGCAGAGGTTTTAGACGATAAAAACAATACTCAGCTGTGTTTGACTAAGAATAATCTGACCTACTGCATCAAAATGCTCTCAGAAGCTGACCCAAAAAACCTACCATGGCGCACGCTTGGTATCGATGTAGTGCTAGAGTGTACGGGGCATTTTCGCTCTTATGAGCAGGCGCAGCTACATATAGCAGCGGGTGCACAGCAAGTCATTATTGGTGCTGCGCCCTTTGATAATGTCGATGCTTGTATTGTCATGGGCGTCAATACCGCTGAGCTCACACGCAAGCTGCCGATTATCTCGAGCGTTTCTTGTACCACGCAGGCCTTAGTACCGCTGATTGATACGCTTGATAAGGCATTTGGCGTTAGGTCGGCTATGATGACCGAGATTCATGCTGTGACTGCTGACCAGACAGTGCTCGATCAAGCGCACCGAGACCCAAGACGCGCACGCGCCTCTGGTTATAATATTATTCCGACCACCTCAAGTAGTATTGCTGCGACAGAACGGGTATTGCCTGCGATGGTAGGGAAGATAAACGGTCACTCGATACGCGTACCGACCATTGATGTGGCGGCGATTGATGTGACGTTTGTCTTTGATACGCCGGATGTCAGCGTCGATGCGATACGAGAAAAGTTAAGAGCTGCTAGCCTTGGTGATTTGATAAATATCATGGCGTATACTGATGAGCCGCTCGTTTCCAGTGACTTTATCCATCAGCCAGAATCGCTGATTATCGATGGGCAGCAATTGATGCAAGTGGGCGAGCAATATAAAGTGTTTGCCTGGTACGACAATGAATGGGGCTATGCCAACAGGCTGCTTGATATGTGCTTGCACCTCGCTTTAAGTAAATAACCTGGTTTGCAGTAAATGTTTTAAAAAAAGCACGGGGTAAAAAATTTTGGCGCACGCTAAGTCATTGATTTAAAACTGGCTGTAAATTAATTTCATTTTTTTAATATGAAGCGCTTGCATTATACGATGATATCTATATAATGATGCACCAATGGAGACGTGGCAGAGCGGTTGAATGCACCGGTCTTGAAAACCGGCAAGGGTTCATAGCCCTTCGAGAGTTCGAATCTCTCCGTCTCCGCCAAATTCGAAAAAGCCCCAATCAGTTATTGATTGGGGCTTTTTTATGTTTGCATAAATGCGGTTTTAACTTAGCGGGCACTCTATAGTTGGTTTATTTTAAACCCGATACCGTGCCGAGCGACTGGGATGAATTTTCCGCAGCCTCTGCACTAGCGCAAGCAAGGAAAATTTATACCAGTCGCACATAGTTATGCCCCTATCGATTTTGTTTTGAATGGACTATATGAACTCTCTATTATTTCGCCAGCGTTTGCTCAAACTCTACTTCTTGCCCATCCATTAATACCAGTGTGCCTTCGCTAATCTCAATGTGTATGTCCGTATGATTTTTAATCGCGCGCATGACATTGATATCTTCAATACTGCTTTCGATGATGATTTTGCCAGACTGTTCAGGTTCGATTGGTGGCTGGAACTGGGTCAACGGTACATTAAAGCTTTTACTTTTGGTCAAATTGGCCTCTTGCATGGTGAGCTTACCCTTAAAGCTTTTAATCGCTACCTTACCGTGGTTTGACAGCATAAACTGTAGTTTTACTTGGTTTAGACTATCGCTATCGCTGGTTTTTACGGGGAGTAAAGCGACAGGGTAATTTTGTGCTTTGGCAGTGTGCACTTGCGGACTGGTGACAATCGGGCTTTTTTTGCCAGTAGGATTGTTTGGATGCAAGCGCTCATATTCACGCTGCTGGATAAGGGCTTGCTTGATGGTGATACGTGGCATCGCTCCGGACTCATACGCGCCGCTGAGCTTCATACGTAGCATATAACGGCTCAAGAGCTGTCTGTCAGCCTCAGGCAACCGCTCAAACGTATCGCCAAGCTTCTTTTGCCATTGGTCAGAGTTGGTTGGTATGGTCTGCCTGCTTGGATCTGCTGGCGGCTGTGTGCAGCCATTGATAACTGGCAACATCGCTACAGTAAATGCCAATAACATGGCCTTTTTTATATAGCGTGCACGGCCTGCGTGTTTATATAAACCAATCATCATATGCCTCCTTTTCAACCCATATAGATACTAATAACTTTTATACCAATATAGCGCCTATCAATATAGCGCTTATGATAATTTTGTATGTTTGTTTATCGCTAATGGGTATTCGATGTTATTAAGCGTATTAAGAAGGGCATGTTTTATGTAGCAAGTTCAAATTAAATAGCAAAAAAAAGACCAAGCGCCGTTAAGCAAACTTAGTCTTTTTTTTGTATGTATGATAAGCCAAGTGCTACTCTTTATCTTGCAGCTCAGACAGCGGGTGAGTGGTGGTATTATTATGCGTGACCACAATCGCCTCATCAATGATACGTTGGCTGACCCCGCGCTTACGTAGGCTTTCAATAAACACTTCATCATGCGCCAAGGTATAATCTTGATGGTCGCGATCCAGCCCTTGACGAATGTATAGACGAATCAAGCCTTGGATACGTTTAAAGCCCAGCTCTGCTGAGGTAGACTCTAATAACCTAATCATTTCTTCAGACAAGCGAATACTGATCGGACGCGTGATTTTTTGTGGATGATCAGAGAATTTATTTTTTATACGAACAGGTATCATAATAAACCATTACTTTTAGTGAGTAGGAATAAAACACTCAGACAAAAACGAACTTGGTCACAGCTCTTCTTACCATACAATAAAAATTGCTAAAAGAACACCGTCGCCGTATGAATATTGTATTGGTGAATAAGGTAAGCTATTAAGGATTAAATAGCGACCATAAAAAAACCTCCATCAAATAGTTGATGAAGGTCTTTTAGAATATGGCTCTCCAACCTGGGCTCGAACCAGGGACACACGGATTAACAGTCCGTTGCTCTACCAACTGAGCTATTGGAGAATAAGTTGTGATAACGGTTAATTAAACAAGTTTTACAAAGCCTTTGGTAGGTGCGATTGCTTATCTTGTTTGCGTTATGTGGGGCACATTTTAGCCAAGTAGTTCTGGGCTGTCAACCTTATTAGGCGATAAATAATAAATATAATTATAAATAGGATAAAATTGTGGGTGTTTCTTGTTAAAGCGGCGACTTTATTGACGGTGACGATGGTTGCTGCTGCTAAAATATGTATAAAAATTAATTTTTCTTAATATTATTATAACTTACTTTATTCCTTAGTTTGGTAAGACTATCTATTTGAAACTAAAGAAAAACCTTATATTGCTTTAACCCTTAAAATCTCTATTTCACGCACCCATATAAACCTATAAAATAGTCAGCCCAGATTTTTTATCATTTTTGCTTTGATTTGAAGCTTTTTAACTCCTTATTTTTTTTAAAACATATTCTAACCGATATAGGTGCCCTAAATATGAGTCCAACCATGATTGCTTACGGTTACCTTGCCATCGCTATTGTCTGCGAAGTCATTGGCACTACCTTTTTGGTCAAGTCAGAGCAGTTTACGCGTTTTGTGCCCACGCTGATTATGGCGGTGCTTTATGCGATTTCGTTCTACTTATTGACCCAAACCATAAAAACCATCCCTATTGGTATAGCTTATGCGTTATGGGGCGGGCTTGGTATCGTATTGACTTCACTGGTAGGACTGTTCTTTTTTAAGCAAACGCTCGATACAGCAGCGATCATCGGCATTGCGATGATTGTTGGTGGGGTAGTGGTGATGAATTTATTGTCTAATTCGGTGGCACATTAAGTAAACAAGCATTATTAATCGTTAAACATTGAAACGTCAAGGATAAATACATTGACCACATTAAAGTATATCGCGCATTACTCTGAGCAAATTCAAAGCCAAGCGGCGACGCTGATTAGTACGGGCAGGCTGGGTGAGTATTTGGATAAAAACTATCCAAACCGTCATCAAATACAAAGCGATAAAGCGCTATATCAATATAGTAATGAAATCAAAAATCAGTATATGCGTAAGAGTAGCCCGCTGTCGCAGGTGTCTTATAACAGTAAACTTGCAGTGCTCAATCAAGCACTTGGTATTCATACCTATCAATCGCGCGTGCAAGGCAGTAAGCTAAAATCACATAATAGCATCACGGTAGCCAGCCTATTTAAAGAAGCGCCGCCCGAGTTTTTGCGTATGATCGTGGTGCATGAGTTGGCGCATTTTAAGGAGCAAGAGCATAACAAGGCCTTTTATCAACTTTGCTGTCATATGGAGCCAAACTATCATCAATATGAGCTTGATACTCGTTTATGGTTGCATTGGCGCGAGCGCTCATCTATCGTGATGAAATAAAAGCTAATAATAATGCTAAGTCAATAAAATAGTAATAGCGCTAATGACGATGAATAAAGCCGCTGTTTTAACACTAAGGTAGTCTATGAGTCAGTCAGCGCCGCAATCTATAGCTAAAGATAAAAAAGCATGGCTCATTCCTGTGCTGTGTCTCATCGCGGGTGGCGGATTGATCGGTATTTCTACCAATCTAGCCAAATTAGCAGGTGAGGTCGGTCTGACGCCGCTGGCATTTCTGTTTTGGTCTATCACAGGTGCGGCGTTTATTTTATTTAGTTATGCGTTGTTACGCCACGAGCTGCCGCCGTTAAGCAAACCAACCTTGAGCTATTATTTGGTTGCGGCGTTGGTGAGTGTGGCAGGCTCCAATCTCATTTTCTTCTCCGCTATTCCGCATGTCGGCGCCAGTTTTGTCGCCTTGATTATTTCTCTGCCGCCACTATTGACGTATCTTGCCGCTATCATCCTAAGAATAGAGCGCTTTACCAAGCTGCGCGCGCTTGGCGTGGTCGCGGCACTTGCCGGCGCAGGGGTGCTCGCCGTCCGTAAATTCGCTGCGCCCGATGCCAGTGTTTTTTGGATTGGGCTAGCGCTTTGTGGTCCGGTGTTATTGGCGATTGGTAATATTTATCGCACCTTATATTGGCCTGATAATCTCTCTCCGAGCGCGCTGGCACCGGGTATGCTGATAGCCGCATCCGTGCTACTTGGCTTGTTTAGTATTTTACCTAATTATTCTCTTGCCGTTCCGCTAGCTGAGATGTTGCCGTTAGGGTTGATTGCCGTGCAGGCTTTCGTTTTTGCTGGACAGTTTTTATTGTTATTCTTACTACAAAAAACCGGCGGCCCCGTACTACTCAGTTTATTAGGCTCAGTTGGGGCGGTGGTTGGTGTGCCGGTTGCTATTTTTTTACAAGGCGAGCGTCCGCCTGAAGGGTTGTTTTTGGGCGCATCATTGATAGCGCTTGGCGTCGTGTTGGTTACCTATGGTGGGGTAAAAATGGCGGCATCAAACCAGCAGACTCAATAAAGGGTGGGCTTGCGGCTAAAAGGGGTAAAAAGCAGCTAAACCGTTAAGTTTTCTTAGGATTGAAAGATTAGGTTTAAATGTCCGCCGTCGTTACCATACGATTGAGCATGGCTGCTAAGCGCGCGTTGTTATCGGCAATATATTTATCGCCAAGCGTTATGATTTCAGTAGGTGATTGTACGGTTTTAGGATAGTTAATTAGCCCTTTTTGAATGGCATTGTCGCCATTTGCTACCATTTTAACGATGCTTTCTTTGGTGACTTCAAAATGACACTGCCAAGCCATAACCCAAGTACCAAGCGCTTTTTGCTGCGGCGTTTGATAAAGAAAGCCTTGATTGGGCCACGCTGCTGATGTTGCTAACGGAATCGCTCCTTGTGGATATTCAAACCCATCGCCATGCCAATGAAAGACCGTAAACGGCTGCTTTGGTAAGTCCTGTAGTAAAGGGTGAGACTGAGCGTCTTTAGTCAACTGAATAGGTAGCCAGCCGATTTCTTTTACGCCTGCCGGCTCTACGCTCGCCCCCAAGCAGTGCGCAATAAGCTGCGCCCCCAAACAGACACCTATCACTGTTTTTCCGCTATCCATACTTTGTTTAATCAGACGTTTTTCTTCAATTAGCCAAGAATGGTTGTCCTCATCGTGGACACTCATCGGCCCGCCCATCACGATTAACCAGTCAAAACTGTCAAGCGCTGGCAAGGTGTCTTTATTATAAGAACGCGTGTAGGTAATAGTGTGCTGATGATGAACTGCCCAATGCTTAATAAAGCTGAGGTCTTCGTAATCTGTGTGAAATAAAGCATGAATACGTAAGGTCATCTGATGATCTCGATTAAGAAGTTGTATTTTTATAATATTGAGAGTCTATAAGCTATGAGCTGTCTTAGATAGTGAAAACTATTTAGAGCACTCTAATTCTCTTAAGTGTTTCATTATAAAGCGTAAAATTAGCTATTCTTATAATAACCTAATATTGTGATAGAAAAGGCTTGCAAAGTTTTAAAAACTTGCTAAAATGCATGTCCTAAATAGGCGTATAGCTCAGTTGGTTAGAGCGCTACCTTGACATGGTAGAGGTCGCTAGTTCGAATCTAGTTACGCCTACCAGATTCGAAAGCCCCAATCTTTATGATTGGGGCTTTTTTTATGCCCGTTTTATAAGGGTCGTAGCGCAAAACTTCTATTTGATTCGTGTTGTAGCTGCTCTATTTTTATCAGTATTCTTTTTTCTTAAAAAAGCTCGGTGACCAAATGGTGACTAAAACGTGACCAACCTAAAATATCACTATCTTGTCTTCTCCGATATTTGACCTCTACTCCAAACTTTTCTTTACCACCTATTTAACTTCTTCTGATGCCTTGTTAGGGATATAAGTAAATAATTCACCCACACCCACATCTAGTGCTTCACAAATCTTATCCATGGTTTCAAAATCTATTCGCGAAGTCTGTTCATTATAGATTTTGTGCATTGTAGATTTACTAATGCCTGTCATCCTTATCAAATCAGCAACCTTCATTCTGCGCTCTGCTAATAAAACTGGCAAATTAGACACAATCATAATAAAAACCTTTATTTACGCCAATCTCAACTTATCGTAGGCTTTTGATTTTTATAGAATTTAAAATTTTAATTGTTTTAACT
>NZ_PJBX01000143.1:0-17020 GCF_002836335.1 Psychrobacter sp. Sarcosine-02u-2
AAGGCTAAAGTTTCACCAATTAGTACTCTTAATGCCCACTTTTATTTTTAAAGTACATCGTTACATAGGCGATTAACCAAAAGGCACAAATTGCTTGAAACCAGATAAGACTGTGCATGGTAACAGTCATGATATTATCAGTCTCTATGTTGTAGTGCAGTAACGACAACAACCCCATTAAGGCGTACAAATAAAGCCACCAACGTCCTTTGGTCATCTGGCTTTTGACAGCCACAATCAGGCCATAGATACCAATTGGTGTCATGACGAACCAGAAGGCATCTACAAGCTGAGGAGATAACCAATCAGGCTCAGGATAGTGATCGAAATGAATCACATTATGAACATAGTGTAAAATGCTCGAAAACACATTAAGTAATACAATGAAAATCAGAGTTTTATAGTGTTTGTAACGGTTTATCATGATGTACCTTGTTGATCGTCTCTAAAATATCTTGCCAAATATGAGTGTTTTTACTTCTAAAGTAGCCAAAATGTCCAACTGATTGGTCTGAGCCCCTGCCAATGCTATAGCGTTTAAAAGTGATAGGTCGATCGCTGGTCACATTTTTCCAAAAATTATGCAGGTTGCGTTCAGTACAGATTTCATCATCATCGGCAGTGAAGACGAAAGTTGGCACATTAAAATTTTTGTAAGTGCCAAGGGGAATGGTTTTCCCATAGAATTTATCTGAGAAAAACAGCTCTTTTTCTCGGCACCAAGCACCCCATTCCTCTGTAGAACCAGCTGGCAAATCTTCCATGAGTTTGAAGCTTTTAGCCGGCACATAATTAAAGACTTTATTACTAAGCGGTGCTAAAAAACGGAAAAAGAAATTGGCTTTAAGACGATAGCGAAGCGGCATATAGCTAAAGTATCCTGCTGAGACAGCCACTGCAATTAGAGCATCTAATTGATCGGCGTTATGAGCAAGGCCAACTTGTTGACCTCCAGCGCTATGCCCTACGCAATACAAGGGTAAGTCATTGAACAGGCGCTTGGCTGTATCGATGGCAGCTGGAATGTCGTACCGTCCGATATCAGAATACTGATAATGACACTCCTTTAGATGACTTGTTTTAGAATCGCAAAAACCTCTATAGTTCCAAAGAATGACATGAAAACCATGCTCTCTTAAGTATTTAGCAAACGGCAAATAATAAGAAGTTTTAGTAGCGGTTCCTGGATTTATTAGAACAACGGCCTTAGGGTTATTCGCTTTATAGAGGGTTGCACGCAGCTCGACGTTGTCGTCCGTCAGAATATTTATATCCATAAAAGAACCTACTTGTTGTTAATTAACGCCTACTATAAACTATGGACATTACTCCACAGTCAAGCGTTAATTGAGGGTGCTCGATAATGAATATAAAAGAATTAACTGAAACAGTCGGACTAAGCAGAGATACGATCCGTTTTTACGAAAGGGAAGGATTAATTTCGTCACCATCTAGAAAATCTAATGGTTATAGAGATTACGATAACAGGATTGTGGAACAGCTCAATATGATTATTATGGCGAAGGAGTTAGGTTTCACCTTAAAAGAGATTAGAGAGCTAACAGAGCTATTGTATTCAAACAACCTGACGCAATCACAAATGGGTGAAAAGCTTCTAGAAAAAAACAAACAGCTAGAAATTAAAATTTCAGAACTGTCTAAGATGAAAACGTTAATCGATAATGCATTAAAAGGTATGTGTGAATATAAGGATAAGTTGGCGCTTTGAGACCTTCCTAAATTTTGTGTAAGCATTTAATCTAAACGTCAGTTACACAGAATCTGGGATGGTCTCTTCAAGTCCTCACTAGCGCACCGATCATAGATAGAATATCTATGGTAAGTACATCATGAAGTACACTGTGGCTATCTCAGCAAGTTGAAACCTTAATACCATTAGCTCACAGCCAAAGATTCAAGTCCTCACTAGGGTACCGAATTAGTTAAAGCACCTAATTGGTTCCTCGTAGGTATACCTTTAACAAACTATTATTATGTCAACGTCATAGAGGTTTTTGATGCTCTCTACAATCTCGATAGTCGCTTGACCTTAATCGCACTTAACCAATTACTAGTTGCTCCACATCATCAGCGGTCGACAAATTAGCGACCATTGATAGCGCATGTGCTTGCTGGCTAGTAGGGGCTTTTGCCGCCGCTGTCTTGCCACCGCGCAACCAATTGTTATCAGTATCAGCAGCATTTTCGTTGTTTTGCTCATTGTCTACATGATACCAAGCCAGATCATGATGCAGTCCAACCACATCTCCCATAATCAGCAGAGCAGGCGTGGGTAGCTGGTTTTGTTCTTGCAACTCAACGATATTGGCAAGCGTACCAGTCAAAACTTGCTGATTGGGCATACTGGCATTAGAGACAATGGCGATAGGGGTATCGCTACTACGTCCAGCATCAATCAAACCTGTCGTCAAGCGTGGTAGTGAATGCAGCCCCATATAAAACACCACCGTCTCGTCGGTATTTAAAAAGCTTTTAAAGTTGCTGTTTGGCGTGCCAGCCTTCAAAAACCCCGTGACAAAACGTACCGACTGCGAGTGATCACGGTGCGTCAAAGGAATACCTGCATAACTTGCAGCAGCATTAGCAGCAGTGATACCAGGCACAACTTGATAAGGGACGCCATGCGCACGCAAGCTTTCAATCTCTTCACCGCCGCGGCCAAAGATAAAGGGATCACCGCCTTTTAAACGCACCACACGGCGACCTTCTTTTGCACTATTGACAAGCAGCTCATTGATGCCAAGCTGAGCGACGGCATGGTTGCTACGTTTTTTACCGACAAATACTTTGTCAGCATCGCGGCGGCATAAATCCAATACTTGCGGTGATACTAACGCATCATAATAGACGATATCGGCTTGCTGCATGAGGCGCAGCGCTTTAAAGGTCAGCAGCTCTGGATCACCGGGGCCTGCACCGACGATATAAACTTCACCCATTGGATTTTTTACGGTGTGAGATTCTGTAGATGTATTATCTGCTGTACTTTTTTCATTGATAGCGGATGCAGTGTTATCTAAATCCGCTTGCAGTCGCGCCGCTGCTGCATCTTCATTACCAGCAAACATCAGCTGACTGACTTCACCTTCAAAAGCGCGCTCCCAAAACTGACGACGTCCTGTCAGCGTTGGGATTTTGGTTTTTACCTCATCCCGAAAGTCACCAGCCAGCTTGGCCAATTTGCCATAACCTTGCGGGATTAACGTCTCTAAACGTGCGCGCAGTAAACGTGCCAGCACCGGCGCTTTGCCATTGGATGATATGCCAATCACAATTGGATTACGATCAACGATGGCTGGGAAAATAAAGTCGCATAAATGCGGCGTATCAACCACATTAACGGGAATATTCAGCTCGCTGGCATCAGCGTGAATCTGATGATTGAGCGCTTCATCATCGGTAGCGGCGATAATAACGCGTGCGCCAGTCATATAAGCTTGATTGTAGTTTTCATAAATCAGTTCGTGCTTGGCTTTGTCCTTAGTATGGCTGAGCAAAGCTTGTATTTCAGCACTGATAGTTGGTGCAAGAATCGTGATCGCAGCACCAGCGCGCCTGAGTAAGTCTGCTTTACGTAGCGCGACATCACCGCCACCAACGATCAGTACTTTGCGGTCTTCTAATTTAAAAAATAGCGGAAAGGTGTTCATAGCATCACCAATGATTCAGTCAATATAAAATATGTCATCATTATGCGGTATCACGCGCTGCGTCTCATGCAGTGAATTGGCATTAACATATTCGTTTTTGTCATGTTGCTGATGGTTTTTGCTAAGATGTGGAATAGCTGGGGAATAAAAACGTAGAAACGTGGCAGAAAAAAACCACAAGCTCACTTTTAAGCTTGTGGCTGATGTGGATTCTAAATCTTATATTTACATGGATAGAGTTTAACGTACTGCCAAAGTCTACTCAAACTCACTTAGCATCTTAGTAATACGCACATCTTTTTGTTGCCAAATGTCCTCGAGCCAATCAAACATCATTTTTTTAGTGGCTTCATCACGGTCATAACCGCCGTCCATGATGGCCGCAAATAACTTGTCCGGTATGGTTAAGCGCGTCACATCGACGCCCAAGCGACGGATATTACCTTTCCATAAATCATCATAGTCAGGCGCACCGTCGGGATAGACGATAGTCACGTCTAAAATCGAATCCAATTCATTGCCTAACGCATTAATGGCCAATGACAACCCGCCAGCGCGTGGCTTTAATAAATGCTGATAAGGTGAGCCTTGCTTATCATGTTTTTCTTTAGTAAAGCGCGTGCCTTCCAAATAGTTTAATAGCGCGAAAGGTTTGTTCTTTAATTGACGACAGGCCCGCTTTGCTTCTTCGATATCCTTACCTTTGAGGGCAGGATTTTTGGCAATCGCTTCTTTAGAGTGACGACGCATCATTGGGAAGTCTAAAAAGTAAAAGGCTTGACCGATAACGGGAATATAAATCAAATTAAACTTGGTGAAAAACCTTGTTAGAGGCAGGGTGTCTTGGCTGATATATTGCACGATACTGGTATCGACCCACGACTGATGGTTACTGACCAAGAGGTACTGCTTGTCCTCGCTTAGACCATCGGGCAGGTTGATGCGCCAGTCTTTATGAGGTAGGGCGTGGTCGATAACGGCATTATTAGTATTAATCCAATACTTAGTAATTGCAATTAAGGCATCATCAGTCAGTTTTGACCCAGTCAATACTTTCGCCGCGCCCATAGTCCAGACCGGTAGACCAACCAACGCACTATTGGCGGTGAGGACGCCAGTACCCGTCAAAAAAGAGGCAGCCTTGCCGACAGCTGGCAATTTATCATGCAGTTTTTCATAGAATGAATCGATTTTTTTTATTAAAGGCATATCAAATATCCGTATTGATGAGTGTGGCAAAGCCATGATCGAGCTTGATGATAAAAAGGCGCACAGGTAGCCGCAACGACGGGCAGCTTCGTCCATAGTTTAGCGTTAAAAGAGTGGCTTAACGTTTAATGTGAGGTTGCGCCAGCTTTGAAGCCATAGAATACCTTAATGTTAGCCGATAAAACGTTAAGAAAACGTTATTTATGCAACTAAAAGGCTAGATATGTGCCAGTTATTAGCTGATTAAAAATGTCTAACATAGCCTAACATTCACAGTTCGATGACTATGTTAATCCAACCTAGATGTGATCAGATAGAAAAAAGTTTTATTTACAATATAAAAAACAAGGATGAACATGATGAAATTACAAGACAGGGTGGCCATTATATTTGGCGGTACCTCAGGACTAGGCGAAGCGACTGCAAAAGCGTATGCCGATGAAGGGGCAAAGGTCGTCGTCACGGGTCGCGATGAAGAAGACGGCAAACGTATTGTCAAAGACATAACCGATAAAGGTCAAGACGCTCTCTTTGTGCATGGCGATGTGACCAAAAAAGCAGAGATTGAAGCGGTAGTCGATAAAGCCTTAGAAGCTTACGGTCAAATTGACATTTTATATAATGGTGCAGGCATCCACGACGCTTATGATAATGCCGTCGAGTTAGAAGAAGACTTATACGATAAATTGATGGCAATTAATGTCAAAGCGCCATACCTCGCCTCAAAAGCGGTGATTCCGCACTTTATCAAGCAAGGACGTGGAGTTATCATCAATGTTGGCTCACAAGCCACGCAAATGGCAGGCCCCGGCGGTTCCGCTTATGTGACTTCCAAGCTTGCGGTGTTAGGATTTACCAAACAATTGGCATTTGATTTTGGCAGTCAAGGGATCAAAGTAAATATTCTATCGCCGGGCTTTATCGAAACGCCTATGACCGATGGTATTGATGATGAGCGCTTAAATCGTATCCCAGCCCAGCGCGCTGGCAAGCCCGAAGAGATTGCAGCGCTCGCGGTATTTTTGGCGTCTGATGACTCAAACTATATGCATGGCTCGAACGTCTTTATGGATGGTGGTTGGATTCTCGGTCGTAAATAACGTTCTAAAAAGCTATAATCTTAAGCTATCTAAGTGTAAAAAGCCCTCTTAAATGATAAGAGGGCTTTTTAATTTCACAGGTTAAGAATAAAGCTTAAAGCTGCGTATGCAAACCACATTCACGGCTTTCTTCAACTTTGGTTGGATCAAAGTAATCAAACTCGTTAGGCAAGTTATGCTCTTCAAGATAGACGTCTAAATCCGCGTCTGTTTTTTCAAATAATGGTGCAACTTTTAACACGCCGTCTTTTGATAAACTCAGCACATCAAGACCTTGGCGAAATTCCGTTTGATCTTTACGAATGGCGTTAAACCAGACATCAGGTTTCAGCTCATCTAGCGCACGGCGAAATGGCTCAAGTTTTACTTGGTCCGTGAATTCATCATGCTGCGGATTATCAATGCCTGGGATACCGTTCATGGTTGCGTCACGATAGGCAGCCGTTTGCTTAGGAATGTAAGTGATGACGTTTAAATTCAAATCACGGATGACTTTATTGGCAAACTGGTAAGTCGCATCGGTGTTATAGCCAGAATCTACCCACAATACCGTGATATCAGGGCGCTGCTTAGCAACCAAATGCAAAATCGCGGACTCATATGGGCGGAAATTGGTGGTGATAATGGGGTTTTTAGCTTGGCTAAGCGCCCATGCGACGATTTCTTCTGGTGATTTACCTTTTAATTCTTGGTTGGCTTGATCGATATCTAAATTTGGGTGTAATTGGCTCATGATGGATTCCTTAAGGGTAAAAAAATATATAAATGATTGATAATAAGTAGGGTGGTGACTATGAATATTAAGCACCAGCAAACATCGGTAGGTCGGCGGCGTTACGACCGTCATAACTACTGGCAAGCGCATTAAATGCTTGGCTGATATCAGAAATAGAGTGCAAATCATGCGCACTTATCACAAAACTGTCGGCGCCTGCGCGTAGCAGATAGGCGATTTGATCGCGGCCAAACTTGCCAGCCATACGAATCTCGCCTTGATAGCCCATTTGGCGTAAGGTTTGGGCGTAACTAAAACCACGTCCGTCCGTGAAAGCGGGAACGTGAATCACAATCAAATCTTGCTGTAATAAAAACTCTGGAATACGCGTCAGCACTTCGGTGTCGCTATCGGATGTCACCCAGACACCGGTACGGCTGATATGCTTGGCTAACAATTCACGTACTTGTAATAGTAGTCCGCCTGCAATATTGCCTTTAGCATCTAATAAATCAGCAAGCGATAAAACGACTTCGAGTTTTTCTTGTTTTTGCAGCAGCTCTAGCAGTGATATATCGGTCAGGGTAATACCATCAGGCAGCTCATTGGTGCTAAGCGCAAGCCAAGTGTCAGTCTCACTGATATCGGTGCCATCGTTATTGAACACATGATGATTAGCCATAGACCTTCTCCTTAAAAGGGGCAATACCAATACGGTCAACTAAATCACCAAAGCCTTCGACATCATTGTCATTACTGACGCGCTGCTCAAGGTAGACGTCGATTATCTTTTGTATCGTCGTTGCTACGGCATCGGTTGGTACAGCCTTGCCCAATATCTTACCGAGTTTGGCGTCGTTGCTAGAGTTACCGCCGAGGCTGATTTGATACCAGTATTCACCTTTTTTATCGACCCCAAGGATACCGATATCGCCGGTATGGTGATGGGCGCAGGCATTCATACAGCCAGACATATTGAGGCGAATCTCACCTAAGTCATAAAGGTAGTCGAGATCATTAAACTGTTTTTCGATTTGCTCAGCGATATTGTGGGTTGTGGCATTGGCAAGCGAGCAAAAATCCCAGCCTGGGCAGACGATCATATCAGTTAGGGTGTTGATATTTGGACGGGCCAAATGTAGCGCCGCCAGCTGCTGCCATAGCTCGTACAAGCGATTGGTTTGTACATCGGCAAAGACCAGATTTTGCTGATAAGTACCGCGCAGCTCGCCAAAGCTATGTTCGTCAGCGAGGTCGGCGAGGGCGTCCATTTGCGACTCAGTAATATCACCTGACGGTACGTAGCGTCCGTCGACCAAGCCCGCTTTTAACGAAATGACCACCGCGCGGTAGCCTGCGATTTTATGCGCCACGGTATTTTGCTGATACCAATTGGCAAAGTCTTTATCAGCCTCTAGTTGCTGCTGCAAGTCCGACTGTACCTGTAGCGCATCAAAGCTGAGATAATCAGGCTCAGTAAAATAGCTGCTGGCCTTGTCAAAGTTGGCATCGGTCAAGGTCAACGGCCCATCTTTGATATTGGCTTCCCATTCGGCATCGACCAATTTGGCAAACGCAGGGCCGCCCATGCTATCGACCAATATCTTGATACGCGCTTTGAATTTATTGTCGCGGCGACCATGCAGATTATAGACACGCAAAATCGCATCTAAATAGCTGAGCAGATGCTGGCGTGGTAAAAATGTATTAATGGTTTTGCCAATCACGGGCGTACGCCCAAGTCCGCCACCAACTATCACTTCAAAGCCAAGCTCGCCTGCGTCATTTTTCTTTAAATGCAGTCCGATATCATGCACCTGCGTTGCCGCGCGGTCTTTTGCCGTACCGATGACGGCAATTTTAAATTTACGCGGTAAAAAAGCAAATTCCGGATGAAAGGTTGACCACTGGCGAATAATCTCGCAATAAGGACGCGGATCGGCGATCTCTTCTTTATGAATACCCGCATAAGGGTCGGTGGTGGTATTACGGATACAGTTGCCCGAGGTTTGGATAGAATGCATTTGCACCGATGCCAATTCGGCCAAAATATCTGGCACTTCTTCAAGTTTTGGCCAGTTCAGCTGCATATTGGTACGGGTGGTAAAGTGGCCGTAACCTTTATCATATTTACGGGTAATCTCAGCCAATTTGCGTAATTGATAGGTTGCCAGCAAGCCATATGGCACGGCGATACGTAGCATCGGTGCATAGCGCTGGATATATAGCCCGTTTTGTAAACGCAGCGGTAAAAACTGCTCTTCTGGCAGTTCACCTGCCAAAAACCGCTCGGTTTGGTCGCGAAACTGGGCGACTCGTTCCTCTACCAAGGTTTGGTCAGCGTAATTATATTGATACATGACGTAATCTCAATTTTGTTTTTAACTTAAAAAGCCGCGACGAAAATGATTTGCGTGTGATCGCTTGTATTGCCAATCGCAAGGTAAACAATTCAGAGTCACATCATATAAGCTTAAACCCATAAACATAAATTCCTTTAAGACATATCCATATCCAAACACAGCATAAATTTTCATAACCAAAGTTAGGTAGCCTATGTTTATCAAATTTAAGCGCTCATTCTCCTGACCAACTATCTCTCAATTTCATTATTAAGGTTTTAAAAATGACATCTACCAATCCCAATCTTTCCTCATCAAAACTTGTTCCGCCGCACGGCAGTAGCGAGCTAAAACCATTACTATTAAAAGGTGAGGCGCGCAAGCAAGCATTAAAGCTTGCCAGCACGTTGCCGACGATTACCTTAAGCTCTCGTGAGCGCGGCGATTTGATTATGCTTGGGATTGGTGGCTTTACCCCGTTAAATGGTTTTATGAATCAGGCAGATTGGCAAGGCGTCGTGGATAATATGCGCCTGCAAAGCGGCGACAATGTTGGCTTGTTTTGGCCGATTCCCATTACCTTATCAGCGCCTAAAGCGACTGCCGATAACTTAAACCAAGGTGATAAAGTCGCGTTAGTGGCGCAAGATGGTGAGGTTATGGGTATCTTGACGGTAGAAGAAACTTATACCATTGATAAAGCCCATGAGTGTCAGCAAGTCTTTACCACTACCGATAGCGAGCATCCGGGCGTACAGCAAGTACTTAACCAGGGTGAGGTAAACATCGCAGGTAGTGTTGAAGTACTAAGCGAAGGCGAGTTCCCAACGCTATATCCTGAGATTTATAAGACGCCTGCTGAGACGCGCGAGATTTTGGATGCCAAAGGCTGGAAAACCGTTGCCGCCTTCCAAACGCGTAATCCAATGCACCGCTCGCACGAATACCTTGCCAAGATTGCTATCGAGATTTGCGATGGGGTATTGATTCATTCATTGCTCGGCGCGCTAAAACCGGGCGACATCCCAGCCGAAGTGCGTCAAGAAGCCATCAAGACCTTGATTGATAATTACTTTAGAGCAGACACCGTTATCCAAGCTGGGTATCCGCTCGATATGCGTTATGCTGGACCACGCGAGGCGCTACTACATGCGGTATTCCGCCAAAACTACGGCTGTAGTCATCTGATTGTTGGTCGTGACCATGCGGGCGTCGGTGATTATTATGGCGCGTTTGATGCGCAAACCATCTTTGAATATGTTGGTAAAGATGACTTGATTACCCAGCCGTTAAAAATTGGCTGGACATTTTGGTGTAATGCTTGTAATGCCATGGCTTCTGATAAAACCTGCCCGCATGAAGCATCTGAGCATGTCAAAGTATCAGGCACCAAGCTACGTAAAGCGCTATCAGAAGACCTCGATGTACCAGAGAACTTTAGCCGTCCTGAAGTGCTAGAAATTTTGCGTGACTACTACGCCGGTATCGCAAAAGAGGAGCGTGCTGAGGTGAAGTTGGTCGGTGCCTCTGCAGTATAAGAATCTTAATATTTAAAAAAGATAATGCGCAAGAAAAAAGGTGTCAGAGTAACTATCTGGCACCTTTTTTATCATCTCATTTTATTATCTAAAATAGGCAATTAAAACTATTAATTGAGCGCTAAATCACCCTCAAGCTTTTGATATTCGCCAATGAGTGAGGCTCCACCCGAACAAAAATAATTCAGCGCGTACTTATCTTGGCTATCAATAGTCAACGCATCATCTTTAAACTGGAAAAAGGCGGTACTGTCATTGACCTTAGTTTGAAAAATGACACCGTGCGCCTCGTCTTGTCCCATTAATGTCGCTTTACCATCGAAGTGACAAGTTGGTTTTTTCACATCACCACGCGCTCGTACCTTAATATCAATTTGCTCGCCATTGTCTGCGCCGTCAGCTCTTATCATCACACCCACCCAATCATAGCCTTGGGCACGCTTGGCATAACCGTCAGAGGCGTAATCGCCAACGACCGTCTGCACCGCTGGTGTGACAGCAGCGTTTGGTTGCTGAATCGTTTGGTTATTAACGCTTGGCGTTACGTTATTACAGCCACTTAAGGCCAATAAAGTCATAGAGGTCGTTAAAATACCTACAAAAAAGCGTGACTGACGGGCATGACGAGGTGGAGACTTGATCATTGCATTACCTTTAATAAAGGGGTTAGTAAACAGGAAATAAGTGAAAGCGGATGGGCTAAGTTTTATCAGTGCAGCGCCTGATATACAACAAGCTAAGGGATAATATCGACTCTATAGAGGCTCGTCTAGAGCCTAAGCAATACCGTAACTTACTCAAAAGTGTCTGCTTATCACAAAACTACAAAAATACCGAGGAAAAACAAGCACTTTAGAATAACTAATAAAATTACTTATGCCAAGTTAATCACTCGATAAGCGTATTTGTCACTAAGCAATTGTCTCGCAGGCTGTTAGCATATTGCTCATTATCCATAGAACCGAATTTCGAAACGCAAGGTTTTTATCCCTATTATTAGAGAGCAAATATGCAGCCAAATAAAAAGAGCGGTCAAAAGATACCTCCTAAGCACTTTAATGCGCGTGCTTCTTTCGCCATTCAACCTAAAAGCATCGGCACAGTGCTCACCAATCGCTTTAGTTTTACCGTCAATCTTACCAGCAGTTTTGGTCTTGGTAGTGTGCTCGCAGCGGCGGTAATGATCACAGGCTGCAACCCTACCGAAGCCAACCAAAACGACGCCGCCAATAAGGTAAAAAATATTGATTTATTAAATGTGTCTTATGATGTGTCACGCGACTTTTATAAAGACTACAACCCGTTGTTTAATGCAAATTATCAGCAAAAACACCCAAGTATCAAGGTGAATATCAACCAATCGCACGGCGGATCGAGCAAACAAGCTCTAGCGGTTGCTAATGGCTTGCAGGCAGACGTCGTTACTCTCAACCAAGAAAGCGATATGAATTTGTTGGTTGAAAAAGGCTTGGTGGCTAGCGATTGGCAACAGGCATTACCGAACAATGCCGTCCCTTATACCAGTACCATGGTGCTCTTAGTTCGTGCGGGCAACCCAAAAGGCATCAAAGACTGGTCAGATTTGGCGCGTAACGATATTGCCGTAGTATTGCCAAATCCAAAGACCAGTGGCACGGCGCGTTATGCCTTTTTGGGCGCTTATGGCTACGGCTTACATCATTTTAAAGAAAAGGTGCAAAGCCCCGCCAAAACCGATACTTTTATCAAAAAACTACTGGCAAACGTCGTCACCTATGACAATGGCGCGCGCGCTGCCACCACGACCTTTACCCAGCGCGGTCTTGGTGATGTTTTAATCACCACCGAAAACGAAGCGCATCTGGCTGCTAAGCAGTTTGCCAAAGGTCAGGTCGATATCGTGTATCCAAGTTACTCTATTGTGATTGCCAACCCTGTGGCGGTGGTGAAAACCGTAACCGATAAAAAAGGCACCACCGCCGCGGCAAATGACTATTTAGCAGGCCTATGGTCGACGCCCGCACAAGAGCTGATGGCACAGATGTATATGCGCCCTAGTAATGCCAAGGTGCTTGCCGCCCACAGCAAGACCTTACCTGAAATTGCAACCTTTGAGCCTGTGGCGGTATTTGGTGATTGGGACAGCATCATGGCGACGTTCTTTGTCGATGGCGGGCGTTTTGATCAGCTGGCAAGGGTGAAGTAGAGCAAGTTTTGAATAGTTATAAACAATTTTTATTAGCAAATAATACAAGTGTAAAGGCTATTTAAGAGATTGCTCGTTTAAGTGCTTGATAAGGCTGTATTTTAATCACCATTACTTCATTATTCCATTTTGGCAATAACATACGCATATTCATCATTAAACATAATAAGCTGGCGCTGTTAGCATACTTGCATTCACCAATTAATCCCTTTTGAGGCTGCCATGACATCATATACCACAGGTTATAAATATAAAAACAAAACGCTTAGCGTACTAAGTATCGCCGGTGTGGCGCTTACGTTGGGTATCGCCGGCTGTAGCAATAGTGAAAAAGCTGAGCCAACTGCCAATGCAGAAGGCACGCCAGCCGCTAGTGAAGGTCAAGATATTGAGCTATTAAACGTTTCTTACGATGTGGCCCGTGACTTTTATAAAGACTACAACCCATTATTCGTTGAGCACTATAAAAGCGAGAACCCAAACAGCAATATCTTAATCAAGCAATCGCACGGTGGCTCAAGTAAGCAAGCATTGTCTGTGGCTAACGGTTTACAGGCCGATGTGGCGACCATGAACCAAGGCTCTGATATCGAGCTACTTGAGAAAAAAGGCTTGGTTGAAGCGGATTGGGAAAGCAAATTCCCAGATAACGCCGTACCTTTTACCAGTACCATCGTATTTTTGGTGCGTAAAGACAATCCAAAAGGTATTAATGATTGGCAAGACTTGACCAAAGAAGGCGTTGAGATTGTCATGGCCAATCCAAAAGTCACGGGTAATGGTCGTTATGCGTTCTTAGGCGCTTATGGTTATGGTTTGCATGCCTTTAATAAAGATGAAACTAAGGCCAAAAACTACGTCAAAGACATGCTGAAAAACGTCAAAGTCTATGAGAATGGCGGACGTGCAGCGACGACGACGTTTGTTCAGCGCGGTATCGGTGATGTCTTGGTCACCTTTGAAAACGAAGCCAACTTGGCTGCCAAAGATTTTGGTGCAGGGCAAGTCGATATTGTTTATCCAAAATACTCTATCAAGTCTGAAAGCCCAGTCGCTGTTGTGAAAACCGTGACTGACAAAAAGGGCACCACCGATGCGGCAAAAGCCTATCTTGATTACTTATGGAGCGAGCCTGCACAGCAATTGGCAGCTAACTTATATCTTCGCCCAAGCGTGAAGAGTGTGCTTGATAAAAACAGCGATAAGTTGCCACCTATCGATACTTTCCGTCCAAACGATGCTTTTGGTACGTGGGATGAAATCATGAGCACTTACTTTAGCGATGGCGGCGTGTTCGATCAGTTAGCCATTAATGCACCAAAGTAAGCCGCTAGTACGCTGACTGATTGTGCTATTTAGAAATTTTCTTAAATAGCATTTAAACCGTCAGTTTTACCATAACGTCCAAGCACCTAAAGGACATGGCTACCCACGCTATGTCCTTTATCGCTTACACAGACCCATAATAAATACATTAAATACATCTGATAGCACGTGGTGCTTACAAGCAGAAAATAAGCGCCAGCAGTTAGGCAATAGGACATCACTATGAGTGCAACAACTTCTCCTGCCAGCAAACCCATCAAGAAAGGGTGGCTGACGCGCTTGCGTCAACGCAATGTGCTACCAGGGTTTGGGCTAAGCATGGGCATCACCGTCTTTAGCTTATCGTTACTGGTGGTGCTACCGTTTGCCATGATGGCCTATACCACGACACAAATGGGCTGGACGGGTTTTTGGGAAACCATTACTCAGCCGCAAGTCACTGCTGCTATCAAACTCAGTTTATGGATGTCGTTTTTGGCGATGCTAACCAACATGGTGTTTGGTACGCTGGTCGCTTGGGTGCTGGTGCGCTATGAATTTTGGGGTAAGTCGCTGATTAATGCCTTGGTTGATTTGCCATTTGCACTACCGACAGCGGTTACCGGTATCTCGCTTGCGACTCTTTATGCACCCAATGGTTTAATCGGCCAGTGGTTTGCCAAATTTGACATCCAAGTCGCCTTTACGCCACTCGGTATTTGGCTCGCTTTAGTGGTCGTCAGCTTTCCGTTTATCGTCCGTGCGGTGCAGCCAGTGCTTGCAGAATTGTCCGTTGAATTCGAAGAAGCGGCGGCGGTATTGGGTGCCAATCGTTTAACGACCTTTCGTAAGGTAATTTTGCCAGAGCTATTGCCGGCTTTACTGATGGGCGCGGGTATGATGTTTGCCCGTGCCACTGGCGAGTATGGCTCGGTGATTTTTATTGCTGGTAATATTCCGATGCAGTCTGAGATTTTACCTTTAATCATTATTAGTAAGCTTGAGCAGTTTGATGTGCAAGGCGCATCCGCTGTCGCACTTTTTATGCTACTGATTTCGTTTGTAATTTTATTGACCATTAACATCGTACAGTGGAAGCTGTCGCGCCGCGTAGGAGCCCGCTAATGCAAATTTCTAATAGCTACGACTACCAAAGCAATCCAGCGACCAAAGACACGCCGTGGATACGCCGTACTTTTATCGGTATCGCCGTACTGTTTATGGTGGCGATGTTGGTGGTGCCACTTTTAGCAGTGTTCTATGAAGCCTTTAAAAACGGTTGGCAGCTTTATATAGCTTCCCTGGTTGACCCTGAAGCTTTGCAGGCAATTAAATTAACTTTAATTACTGCCGCTATCGTGTTGCCGATTAATATGGTGATGGGTATTGCAATAGCTTGGCTTGTGACCCGTTACCAATTTAAAGGTAAACAGCTGGTAACCACCTTGCTTGATTTACCATTTTCGGTATCTCCGGTGGTGGCAGGTTTGATGTTTGTGCTGCTATTTGGTCTAAACTCTAGCATCGGTGGCTGGCTTGAGAGCATGGGCTTTCAGGTGATTTACGCCGTACCAGGGATTATTTTAGCGACTTTATTTGTGACCTTTCCGTTTGTAGCGCGTGAGCTCATACCCTTGATGCAGACCCAAGGCGATAGTGAAGAGCAAGCAGCTTTAACCTTAGGCGCTAGCGGTTGGCAGACCTTTTGGCATGTGACACTGCCTAATATCAAATGGGCGCTACTGTATGGTTTGATTTTGACCAACGCACGGGCGATGGGCGAGTTTGGCGCAGTAAGCGTGGTATCTGGTCATATCCGCGGCGAAACCAATACCATGCCGCTATTGGTTGAGATTGCTTATAACGATTATAACTTTACCGCCGCCTTTGCCTTGTCGAGCTTACTGGCTGCCTTAGCGCTGGTAACGCTATTGATACAACAAGTGATGACCAAGCTGCAAGAGCGCAAATTTGCTAAGTCTGAGCGTCTAGCAAGTGCGCCTGAATTGCCAGTAAGTGCCAACGCTGGCAATGCTAGCAATACGTCAAACACTAAAGACGCTAAGAAAGTGCAGGATACAGATGCCACTTTAGCAAAAAGCACAGGCAATTTATAAGCGCTATTTTACAAATCCGTCAGCAAGAAAGGCATCTGCTAAGCCAAAAATATAATAAGAGAACCCATTATGAGTATCGAGATTCGCAACGTTAATAAAAAATTCGGTAACTTTACCGCTTTAGATGATATCAATATCACCGTGCCAACAGGCAAGTTGACGACGTTGCTTGGTCCGTCAGGCTGCGGTAAAACCACCTTGCTGCGTATCATTGCAGGTTTAGAATATGCGGACTCTGGGCAGATATTATTTGATGAGCTCGATGTCACCAATACGCCGGTGCAAAAGCGCCATATTGGTTTTATGTTTCAGCATTATGCGTTATTTCGCCACAAAAACATCGCCGATAATGTCGGCTTTGGCTTAACCTTGCTACCGAAGAATGAGCGCCCGAGTAAAGCGGATATCAATAAGCGCGTTGCTGAATTGCTAGACCTAGTACAGCTGCCGCAAGTTGCCAATGCTTATCCGCATCAATTATCAGGTGGTCAGCGTCAGCGTATCGCGCTGGCACGAGCCTTGGCAGTAAAGCCAAAACTATTATTACTCGATGAGCCGTTTGGCGCGCTAGATGCCAAAGTCCGTAAAGAGCTGCGCACTTGGCTAAAAAATATCCACCACGAGCTGGGTATTACGAGCATTATGGTAACCCATGACCAAGAAGAGGCGCGGGCGGTATCGGATGAGATTGTGGTGATGAATCAGGGCCGCGTCGAGCAAGTAGGGACGTCAGAGGAGCTGATTCACCAGCCAGCAAACGCCTTTGTCAGTGATTTTTTAGACCTAGTCTAATTTAGGCTTAAAGGCGTATTTATATTAAGGGCGTATTTTAAAACAA
>NZ_PJBX01000144.1:0-16920 GCF_002836335.1 Psychrobacter sp. Sarcosine-02u-2
AGTTAAAATTGCCTTAATTTGAAAAAGCCCATTATTTTGAATAGTGGGCTTTTTTGCTCTTAAATTTTATTGAATGGGTACAATCAACGACTCGCAATGACGTTACAGCCTGTTTGTGGTTTGTAGGAAAGCGTCACCTGCTCTTTCACTTAGCCTATTTTCTTTTTATAGTGGCTAAGCCTAATAGAGAATGTGCCTTAATATAAGCTTTGATTTAATAAAAATCGACGCTTAATAAAATCTAAGAAATTTATATGTCTGCTCAAATTCTCTATTAATAACGATAAGAACCATTAATAAATCACAAAAAAACAAGGATAATAATATGCGTGCTAAAACTTATAATATTCGCACCGCTGGACAAGCGAACATTCCGGTACTCGGACTGGGTACATGGCAATCAACGGGACAAGACTGTATCGATGTGGTCAGCCAGGGGCTACAAATGGGCTATGAGCATATTGATACTGCCCAAGCTTATGATAATGAAGTCGAGGTGGGAAAAGGCATTAAGCAATCAGGCGTCGCGCGTGATAAGTTCTTTTTAACGACGAAAATATTTCCTGATGACATGAAGTTTGAACCAGAAAAACTTATCGCTGCGGCCAAGCGCTCGCTAGAAAACTTAGATACTGATTATGTTGATTTACTGCTGCTGCATTGGCCTGATGATCGGGTGCCTTTGTCTGAAACGATGCCAGCGCTTTGCGAGCTACAAAAACAAGGGCTGACTCGTAATATTGGGGTATCTAACTTTAATATCGCCAATATTATCGAGGCTAAAAAATATGCTGATGTGCCGATTGCGGTTAATCAGGTTGAGTTTCATCCCTTTATTAAGCAAAACACCCTGCAGACTTTTTTAAACAATCACCATATTTTATTAGAAGCTTACTCGCCGCTTGCTCGTGGTGATGTGTTTGATAATGAAATCATTAAAGACATTGCTGATAAGCATGGGATTACACCAGCGCAAGTTTCACTAGCGTGGATTTTATCTGATAAGGCACGTATTGCCATTCCAAAAACCTCTAACCCCGACCATTTACAAGGCAACTTAGATGCTGTCAAGGTAACGCTCAGTGCGGATGAGCTTGAGAAAATCGGTAGCTTAGCGCGTAGCGATGGGCGTAAAATTAAGCATCCAGATTATTCACCAGAATGGGATGATTAGTAAGCTATAGTAATGTAAAAATGAAAATAAGCACAAAAAAGCCAGTGATAAAGGTCACTGGCTTTTTTTATGTTTAATACTTTTTACGATAACTATTAATAATTGTATTGTCAGCGTTGTTACTGCTGCAAAGTATCGGTCTTATGCACTTTTTCGGCAGGATTGTATTGCTCAGAAGAAGGTATGGCGCCGTTACGATTGTTTTCTTTCATCGATTTGGCCACTTCTGGCGGCATATAGTTTTCATCATGCTTGGCCAATACTTCGCCTGCGACAAAGGTATCACCTTGCATTTTACCCGTTGCTACCACGCCTGAGTTTTCAGCGAATAAATCTGGCAATATACCTTGATAGGTCACCGGCACGGTTGATTCAAAGTCGGTGATCGCAAACTCCACGCTTAACGGGTCGTCTGGCGCCCGTTGGACACTACCGGCAACGACCATACCACCAGCGCGGATACGCTTATCCTGAGGCGCTTCACCTTGCGCAATGGCGGTGGCGTCAAAGTAGTAATCGGTCTGTTGCCCAATGGCATAAATCACCAATACCACGGCAATCGCCGCCCCTGCAAGCGTAAACATAACCCACATCAGTTTTTTGCGACGAACTGCGTTCATACCACTACCTCATTGATGAGTCGCTGTTCTACAAACCACTCGTCTGCAAAACAGAAAATATTAAAGAAATGCTTATTGGACTGACTTAATGATAAGCCCGTCTAACCGTACTTTTCTAATACCTATATGGTAGCATTTTTTGCCCAAATCAATAAGCCCCCTAGCAACCGATGCGGTCATATATTTACCAGTAAGGCATTATTATTTGATAGGCTAAAAATTTGATATTAAAAAGAATTTTTTAAGAAGATTTGTTTAGGATGGTTGTTTGGTTTTAGAATTAGGGGTCTTGGCAGCGCGCTGTGCTTGACGCGTTTGCTGAATGGATAGCTGCTTGATAAGCGCTTGGCGTTGACGGCGGCTATAAATAATAAAAAACAGCATCACGCCAACCGTAATTGCCCAGCATGACCAGACAAACACGCCATGCTCACCCATGGCAACAAACTCAGAGACGCTATAAAAGTAAGGCTGCATTTTATTTCCCTAGCCGTTATTTGCTTGGTTTATGGTTGTATTTTAGGATTATTTATTTTGGCTACGAACGTATTCTTTGACCCATGCTTTGCCTTGGTCGCGATATAAAATCAGGGTATTGGTCCGATAAATGGCCAATGAGGCGACCAGTAAATAACTACCAATAATCATTAGTAGTAAGGGCAGCCACATATCTGCCGACATTTTTGGTGCCGCCGTCAGGGTAAAGGTTGAACCTTGGTGCAAGGTATTCCACCACTGCACTGAGTACTTGATAATAGGCAAATTCACCGCGCCAACGATAGACAAAATAGCCGCCGCTTTACCGCGATTGGCGGTATGTTCAAAGGCCGCAAACAACGCCATTACCCCAGCATACAAAAACGCCAAAATGAGCATAGACGTCAAGCGTGCATCCCAAACCCAATACGTCCCCCACGTCGGTTTTGCCCATATAGAACCTGTGAGTAAACTAATCACACAAAGCAAAAACCCCATCGGAGCCAGTGCCTGAGCTACAAGGCTTGCGGTCTTAATTTTCCATACCAGATAAATGACACCAAGTACCGCTAAGGCAAAATAAATAGAGATAGCGAGACTGGCAGCGGGTACATGGATGAAAATAATGCGATAGCTATTACCTTGCAGATAATCCGGCGGCGCAAATGCCAAGCCCCAAACGCTACCGATGAACAGACAGAGACCGGCTAATATCGCGAGCCATTTAACCCAAGGTGCAAAGATACGAAAAAACTGCTTAGTACCCACAGTGGTCAAAAAGACCTGCCAAATGCGTTGCCACAGGCTAGGAGATGAGACATTATTCAGGTTGGGCATGGGAATAAACCTATTGCGCAGCTGGTGATTATCGAGTAAAACGCATGATTCATACGCCTACCCGCTAACTTGCTGACGTTAAACGCTGGATAGAATCTACACGTGATTATTTGTTGAATAGCCTATTATAGCAAAGTTGCCAGTTTTCATCATGCTGTTAAGATAAAGGGCTTTCACCAGAAAAGGTATATAGTCGATACTAAATGAAAAGGATAGACAATACTATGCCGCGTGACTGGTGCAAATTTTTCTTGCTTGCTGTGCCTACGCCGACAGAGGCGACGAAAAATTTATCCCAGCCCCGCTGCCTCTTTTTAATATTGACCTGAATATAACATGCCAACATTAATTGTTAATTTAACCATGCCATTTTTAACGTCATTGCAATCACCCATGGCATCACCAGTATCGAAATGATGCTACCTGCTAATAATAACGCTAAAATCGGCAAGCCGTTGAGACCTGTGGCAAATAAATCAACCGCACCAGTAGCAAAAATCAATACCGGCAACTGCATCGGTAAGGCAATCAAAGGTACCAGCACCGCGCCGTTTTTTAGTGATAACGTCAAACTACTGGCGACTGCTGACAGCATGAGCAGCATCGGACTACCAGTAATAATAGACGCCATCAATATCCATGCCTCAAACCAGCTTAGCTGAAATAAAGGCACGGCGAGCAAACTTAATACTGCCACAATGCCGCTACTAAAAATCCAGTGAATAACCAAACGAATCAGCACCCATAATGGCAGCGATGCTTTAGCGACGACTAACTGCGCAAGCGTACCATTATCAAGCGCAGGCTTAAACAAGCCATCAACACCCATTACCAGTGACAGTAATGCCGCAATCCACACTGCCGATACCCCAAGGCGCTGCAGTAAAGCAGGCTCGCTACCAACCGCTAGCGGAAACAAGGTGATAATCACTAGGAACAGTACCAAAGGATATAACCACTGCACCGCGCCTTGCTGCTTGACCTGCCATTCACGCCGCCAAAGCTGCATAAAACTGATACCGCGCACAGCAGCTGTATTAACATTTGAAGTATTAGCATCCGAGCTTGTATTCACGGTTTTTACTGCACTGTTAGTGTCTATCATTTATTGGCTCTTCCACTCATGCGTGTCGCACTTATATTGACGCTTGTTGCAGTTAGATTGATGTTCATGGCAGTTATATTGATAGCATTTACACCATATAATCGGACAAATCGAGCACTTGATTGGCAACGCCGACGGCTTGGTGACTGGTCATTAGTATCGCACCGCCAGCCGTAGCAAATTCGCGCAACCTATCTTCCATGCGTGCTACCATATCGACGTCAAGCGCGGTAAATGGCTCATCGAGTAGCCATAAAGGCGTGACCTCAGGCGTTAATAAATAAAGCCGTGCAAGGGTAATGCGCCGTGTTTGCCCCGCAGATAAATGGCTTGAGCTAATCGTTTCAAAACCCTGCAGCCCTACCCATGTAAGGGCGTCATCGATCTCAGCTGTACTTGAACTAATGCCATATAAATTAAGCAAAAAAGTGAGGTTTTGGGCGACGGTCAGGTTTGGATGAATGCCCAATTGATGCGATACATATAAAGGCTGCACGGGCAAGTTTGCTATCCCTTGATAAATAACCTCACCGCTTAGCACTGGCAATAACCCAGCTAATTGCATCAGTAGCGTCGTTTTACCCGTGCCATTAGCACCGACCAAGTGACAAATGCTACCCGCCGCCAGATTGAGCGTCACGCCTTCACATAAAGGAATTTCACCGCGCTGAACCGTTAGCTTATCAAGCGCAAGTAAAGCTGTATTCAGAGCCGTCATCCAAACCTCTCATTTATTTATTAAGCAGCAGGCAATATTCATCACAAACACCGCTGATGTTCGTGGCATAATACTTTATGCTTACTTCAACCCCACAGTATAACAAATTGTCGATTACTATGACCTCAAAACCTATGCAGACTTCAAAAGATAGCCAAAATTTAGACACTCAAAGTGCTACGAGCACCAACCTAACGCTCGACCGCTTAATCGAGGCGCAAGTTGCCTTTATGCAACAATGGCTGCATGCGCAAGCCCAGCCTTTAGCAACACAGGCTTGGCAGTGGTTTGGCGAGCAGCCATTGAGCAAATATATCAGTAGCGATGATTTGCAGCATCTTATTAATGACTGGTTTCTCAAGCAGCCGCTAAGCGAGGTAGTACGACGCGATATTCGTGATATTTTGCATACTATTATTTATCATCCGGTTAATGATAATGTGCCTTTATCAGAATTGGTCGATGACAGCCAAGTTGAGATCCTAGCCAGCTATGTCGGCAGTCATGAAGAGCAGCGTAATATCTTGGTGCATACGCTGGTTGGCAATGAAACCTTTGCTGATTTATTGACGCAAACGCTGTATCACGCTATCAACGATTTTATGGAATCCACGCTAGATAAAGCGGGCCCTGCTGGTAAACTGATGAAACTTGGGCGCAGCTCGTTTGAAAAAGCCACCAACCGCAATCTTGATGAAAAACTGCAGTCCTACCTGCATCGCAATATTAAAGATTTAACACGCCGAGCAGAAGCCAACGCCCAAGCGCATTTAACCAACGAAGAGGTTGCGCGCTTATTGGTCACCGGTTGGGGGCGTATCAAAGAAAAACCAATCAGCGAAATCCAAACCTATTTACGCGATGAGCCAAACGATAGCAGTATCGCGCATATTGAAAATAGTATTCAACAAAGCTACAACCGTCTGCGCCTATCGCCTTACTTGCACAGCCTTGTGGCAGCGAGCGTCGATACTTGGTATAGCAACCATCAGGCCGATAGCATAGCTACTATCGCGGCAAGTTTACACATCGATGAGCAGGCAATAACGCAATTGAGTACCGCCCTGCTCCCTGTCGTCACGGACGCTCTTGAAAGCTCATGGTTTACGGCGCATATAACAGAGATGCTGCAAGCGTTTTACGCCCAGCCTAGTATCAAAGCAGGACTGGTATTTGGCAGCAATTAATCTGCTGTTTTAGCGTACGGTTTTCTTTAAAATTTTATTATTCACCCTTTATTAGTCAGCTATTATCTATGAGCGAATCTTCTAAACTCAGCTTATGGCAAAGAATCAAGCAGTTGCTTAGTATGGCAACTGAACAGGCTACTATTGACGACACGAAGATTGATAACGACTTGGACTTGGACTTGGACTTGGACTCGGACTTGAGTTCAGATTCAAGTCTGACAAAACAGGATAAAAACAATGCTTATCCTTCAAAAAATGAAAGAGATAGTATTCAAACTTATCCTAAAGACAGTGATAATAATGACAATGATGATACGGATATTATCGGCTCTAGCCCTGACTTAAACCATAATGTGAACCGTAACGCAAACCAGAGCGTTGATAGCCACTTTGATAATCACTTCGATGAGGTTATTCATAGCAGCCTTAGTAGCAATCTTGATAGTCGCTTAGATAGCAGCACTGACACTGACACTGACACTGACACTGACACTGACACTGATACTGACACTGATACTGATACTGATACTGATACTGATACTGATACTGATACTGACGCTTATTTTGATTTTGATAATGACATAGACAGCATGACGCAGCAAACTGCGCTCAATGACACCCCTATTGTCAATTATCTTAAGCAGTATTTCGACGATCAACAATGGCATTATAACCATTATCGACCTAAAAGCAGTGTCAGCGATAATAACGACAGCCAGCAATCACACTATTTGTCTTTTAGAATGCGCAATAAAAATCTTGATTGCGGCTACCTATTTCGCGTGCAAGAACATAACAACTTGCTAGCGGTCTATGGTGTTTTGCCGTTCTTAATACCCGAAAGCCATCAAAGCGCCGCCATGTTACTGATTACCCAAATTAATTACGACATGCTGATTGGCAATCTCGAAATGGATATCAATGATGGCGAAATACGCTACAAAAACGCCATCGATGTCGAAGCGGTCGGTATGGATGAAAGTATCATTGAGCACTTATTACAAAGTGTCATCGCGATGACCACGGTGACTTATGAGATATTTAGTGAATTGGTCAACAATCAAAATCCTGCTACAGAATTGCAAGATTTACTGATGGCGCTACATCGACAAGAGGATGCGCGCACCTTTTTCTTACCTACGCAGTTTGTTCAGTAATCCATTGCGCAAACTCAGTATTTGTCGCTCTTACAATTACTCACCAATCCTCTACTTTCAAAACGCTTAAACCTCTCTATTCTTTTACCTTCTATTCTTAAATTACTTTTTAAAAGACATACGTTAATACTATGCTAAAAATTGCTTACTCTGATATTTTTCGTTATTCCGTACCCGAAAAACACCGCTTCCCCATGCAAAAATATACGATGATTCCTGAGCGTTTACTGGCCGAAGGGACCATCACTAGCGATAATTTTTTTGCCCCAAAACGTCTGAGCGAAGAGGAGATTTTAACCACGCATACTGCGGACTATTGGCAGCAGCTTAAAACCCAAACCTTACCACGTAAAGAAGCGCGCGCCATTGGTTTTGAGATGACGCCAGAGTTGGTAGAGCGTGGTCGTTATATTGCCCATGCCACCTATGAATGTGCGTTATATGCGCAGCAATACGGCGTGGCGATGAACGTCGCGGGCGGCACTCACCATGCTTTTGCCGATCATGGCGAGGGGTTTTGTGTGTTTAATGATGTTTGTATCGCCAGCAATTTATTATTAAATCGTGGACAGGCACAACGAATCTTAATCGTTGATTTGGACGTGCATCAAGGTAATGGCAACGCCAGTATCATGGCGGATGAGCCGCGCGTTTTTGTCTTTAGTATGCATGGCGCAAAAAACTACCCGTTTCGCAAACAAGTATCAGACTTAGATATCGAGCTGGATAATGATACGGCTGATGCAGAATACTTACAGATATTAGAGGATACGCTGCCACGCTTAATCCATGAGTTTGCACCGGATATGATGTTCTATCAATCTGCGGTCGATGTGTTGGCAACCGATAAATTGGGCAAGCTTAGTCTGACGCTAGAGGGTTGTAAGGCGCGTGATGCGTTTGTCCTACAACAAGCTAAAGCGGCCAATATTCCCGTGGCTATCGTCATGGGCGGCGGCTATTCAGAAGATATTGAAGACGTGGTTGAGGCGCACTGTAATACGTTTCGTTTGGCACAGCAGCTGTTTTTTGCAGAATTGATTGATTAAGGTGTTACTTAGAAAAAGCCATGACCAAATAACGTAAGAAAACTAGAAAGATTAGCGAGAGTTTAAATGGCAAAAATATTGATTGGTGTAGGAATTTTGCTGGTTATTATCGGCATTATTTGGCTGCTGTTTCCAAATGCATTTTCGTGGCTCGGCAATATGCCAGGCGATATCAAACATACCTCAGGCAATACGCGAGTTTACTTTCCAGTGGTCACCATGATTATTATCAGTATCGTTGCCACTATAATATTAAATCTATTTAATCGCTAAACTTGTTTAAGCGTTAAGTTTATAGCAACGCTGTTATGCCTTGCCAGCCAACCCGAATACCGAGAACGGTAAGAATCAACAAGATAAGCTGACGAAAGCGGGCTTGCGGTAAATAGCGACGCAAGCGAATCCCAACCAACAGCGCAGCGATAGACAATACACTCAGTAAGATAATCAGCTGCCACTCATTAGCACTTAGCGCCATGATAGGTTCACGTAAGACAATAATTTGCGCAACCTTACCCAAGAAATAGCACATGTTGCCAACTTTGGCGATGGTATGCTTATCGTCACTTGCGGACAGTAAATACATCATGAGTATGGTCGACATAGCATTGGTCGCACCGCCAATTATTCCAGCACTAAGTCCAACGATAATCAACACAGGCTTGGTATTGGGCAGACGGATTTGCTTACCGAGCAAGCTACTGCTGACATAAAAGCCAATCACCGCAGCTAATACCAATAGAATATATGCGCTATCGACCCACAGCAGTAGCTTGGCACCGAGCATACTACCGAGCAGGCTGGTCAATGCCAATAACCAATAGCGCCTACCGTAATAGATGAAATTTTGCCAAATACTGCGTCCGCCACCTGCTAACCACGTCATGGCATTGAGCAATAACGACGGGAAAATCACCAAGACAATCGCATGCGGTAACGGATAAATACTGGCAAGTGCAGTGGTGGTTACTAACGTCACACCCAGTCCGCTAATACCATGCAATAATGATGCTAGCGCAAAAATTGCCAGTAGCAATAACGTCTGGGTACTATCGCTATCCATCATATTCGTCATATGAGTCATAGAAACTTATAACCTAATAACGATAGTGATGATAGATATCGGCGACTGACATTGACAACAGCGCAATCAGCATAAGTAGACCGTTTCTTATGATTAATTATGCTTGATGACGTTGCCAAATGGTCTCACCAATAATAGTAACTAACTGCTCGGCAATCTCATCTTTGCTGGCCTTTTCAAGAATCACATTATCGTGTTCATAACGCTCGGAGAAAAACACTTGCATGGCATTATCGTCACTGGCAAAACCAATATCGGCGCGCGAAACGTCATTACAAGCGATCAAATCTAAGTCTTTAGATAGCAGCTTGCCACGCGCATAGCGCTCAACATCTTGCGTTTCTGCTGCAAAACCCACGACAAACAGCTCCGGATGGGCAAGAGAAATCGTCGCTAAAATATCAGGGTTTTTAACCAAGTTTAGCGTCATGGCATCTTGGGTTTTTTTGATTTTTTGCGGCGCGGCATCGAGGGTACGATAATCGGCGACGGCGGCAGTGGCGATAAAAATATCAGCAACCTTGATACCCGCACTCTCATTTTCAGCATGTTCATGTTGATGCTCTTCACCGCAACCACAGTCATCGTGATGATGAGAATGGTCATGGCTATGTTCATGAGAATGCTCATCAGCGTCTTCAGGCAAATACTGTAGCGCACTATGCGTCCCATTAACACATTGCTGTGCGGCTATCAACATATCTTGCGCTGATAACACATCAATGCGCGTGACATTAAGCGGTGTTGGCAAGGCAACTTTGCCACCAGCAATCAAAATTACCTCTGCGCCAGCGGCCACGCAAGCACGGGCTAAAGCAAAACCCATTTTGCCAGTAGAGTGATTGGATAAATAGCGCACCGGATCGATACCTTCTACGGTCGGCCCTGCGGTAATTACCACGCGTTTACCGGCTAAAAGCTGCGGCGTGGTTTGCATGGCGGTAAATAATTGCACTTCCGCTAATAAATCTTCAGGCTCAGGCAAGCGCCCTGCTCCGACGTCACCGCATGCCTGCTCGCCGCTGGCAGGTGCAATAATTTGATAATTCATATCGCGCAGAGTTTGCACATTGAGATTCACCGCTGGATGCGCCCACATCTGCTGATTCATGGCTGGCGCAATGATAACCGGCGCAGTCGTTGCTAAGCAGACCGTGGTCAATAAATCATCTGCCATGCCCATCGCCAGCCGCGCTAAGGTATTGGCGGAAGCAGGCGCAATGACAATCAAGTCTGCCCATTTAGCAAGCTCAATATGTCCCATTCCCGCCTCTGCTTGCTCATCAAGTAATGAAATATGTACCTCATTACCCGTCAAAGCCTGCAAGGTCAGCGGCGTGATAAAGGCTTGCGCGCCTGTGGTCATAATGACGCGCACATCAAAGCCTGCTTTGACTAAAAGACGGGCAAAAATAGCAGATTTATAGGCGGCGATACCGCCAGTGATAGCAAGCACAATATTTGACATAAGCATGGCATCAATAAAAAAATGAAAGATAAAAATTGCGCTTATAGTAACAATTATGCGATAAGTTAGGGGAAGTTTTGTAGATTTATCTCCGTTATCTGGCATCCATCCTTTGTTAAGGAGTAACAATGGCAATTAAAGACTGGCACGAAGATGACAGGCCACGTGAAAAGCTACTGAAATTTGGTGCCGCTCACTTATCTGATGCCGAGATATTAGCGATATTTTTGCGTACAGGTACCCAGTCGCAATCGGCCATTGAGC
Organism: Psychrobacter sp. Sarcosine-02u-2; assembly: GCF_002836335.1. Classification (NCBI taxonomy): domain Bacteria; kingdom Pseudomonadati; phylum Pseudomonadota; class Gammaproteobacteria; order Moraxellales; family Moraxellaceae; genus Psychrobacter; species Psychrobacter sp. Sarcosine-02u-2. Next base: position 11,144 of record NZ_PJBX01000144.1, read on the forward strand.
TTGCTCGGCATTTAATAGAGCAGTTTGGCAGCCTAGCTGAGCTGTTGGCCGCACCAAAAGAGACGGTACTTGCTTGTCACGGTATCGGTCCTGCTAAGTACGCGCAGATTCTAGCATCGCTTGAGATGGGTACGCGCTATTTGGACAGTCAGCTTAAAACTGGTCATGCGCTTGGACGCTCGCAAATGGTCAAAGACTATATCAGTACTCAGTTGCGCGGTGAATCTCGTGAAGTTTTTGCCGTGCTATGTTTAGATAATGCGCTAAATTTAATCAATTTTGAGATACTATTTACTGGCGGAATGTCCTCTTGTTCGGTTTGCATCAAACATGTGTTACGCCATGCGTTGAGCCACGCTGCCAGCCAGCTTATCGTCGCTCATAATCATCCTCATACTGACGCTACCCCCTCAACGGCCGATAACCTACTCACTTATGAGCTAAAAAAAGCCTGCGACTTAATAGATTTGTCTTTAATTGACCATATCATCGTCGGGCGCAATGAAACGCTCTCGTACGCTGAGAAAAGCCTAGCGCCTTTTGCCTGACACCTTTTGCCTGACACCTTTTGCCTGACACCTTTTGCCTGAGACCTTTTGCCTGAGACCTTTTGCCTGAGACCTTTTAGCTAGCACCTTTTAACTGTCGCCTGATACATATTATCGACATAGCGTAGCATTTTGGCTCTTGATAGTTATAAACAACTGTTTCATATTGGTAGCTTACTTTATTTTTGCTCCGTGAGCTTTTATACAGTAGATATCAACAAGCTTAAGTTTTAAATAAAGTCCAACACAGATATTCAATTTGTAGCATAAATGAGCTTGTTCTAAGCCCAGCTATAATGAAAAATTAAAATAATAATTCACATTATTGCATTTTTTTATTCACTTAAATTTTACGCTGGTGTATTCGGCGTTAGCAAGGAGACAGTCATGGCCATTGGCTTTTTTATTTTGGCAATCCTCATTCAGTTAGCCATGGTCTTGGCCATCTTTTTATTATCCTTATCGCGTGTCACCGGTAGTATCGTCGCCCTTGTTACCGTCCTCGTCACCGCCTTTATCAGTCCATGGTCGCTCATCTTAGGCATACCGATTGCATTACTGTGCTTGGTGCTGCTGCTCACTCCGCTGCGTCAGTCATTGATTACCAAGCCCGTTTATAAAGCTTTGGGCGGCGCCATGCCAAGCATGAGTGATACCGAACGTGAAGCGCTCGATGCTGGTACCAGTTGGTGGGAAAAAGAGCTATTTATGGGCGCGCCGAATTGGGATACCTTCGCTAAATACCCGTACCCTGAATTGTCAGAAGAAGAACAAAGCTTTATCGATAATGAAGTCGAAGTGCTGTGCGCGATGCTTGATGAGTGGAAAATTCACCATGAAGATAAAGAGTTGTCACCAGAAGCGTGGCGCTTTATCAAAGACAATGGTTTTTTGGGCTTAATCATTCCAAAAGAATATGGCGGACTGGAGTTTAGCTCGTATGCGCAAAGCCGCGTGATGAGTAAGATTGCCTCGCGCTCACCGACAGCTGCTGTCAGCTGTATGGTGCCAAACTCACTTGGCCCTGGTGAGCTTTTGATGCATTATGGCACCGATGCGCAAAAGCAACGCTGGCTACCGGGTCTTGCCAAAGGTGATGAAATCCCCTGTTTTGGTTTGACCGGCCCTGAGGCGGGTTCTGACGCTGGCGCAATTCCTGATACGGGCGTGGTTTGCTATGGCATGCATGAAGGCGAGCAAGTACTCGGTCTGTGTATGAATTTTTCTAAGCGCTGGATTACCCTAGCGCCTATCGCTACCGTCGTTGGCTTAGCCTTTAAAATGTATGACCCCGAAGGTCTACTTGGTGACCCTAAAAAGACTGATTACGGTATTACCTGTGCGTTGGTGCCTGCCAGTCACGAAGGCGTCATTACAGGACCAAGGCATAATCCAGTTGGCTCGCCATTTATGAATGGGACGGTCGATGGCAACGACGTCTTTATTCCGCTCGATTATATTATCGGCGGCGTCGAAAACGCTGGTCGCGGCTGGCGGATGCTGATGGAATGTTTGGGCGTTGGTCGCGGCATCTCCTTGCCAGCGCTATCAACGTCGGCCAGTGAAGTTGCCTATTTGACCGTTGGGGCATTTGCAAAAGTACGTGAGCAATTCAAAATCTCGATCGGTAAATTTGAAGGCATTCAGGACGTGACCAGCAGCATGGCAAGTAACACTTACATGCTTGAAGCGTTTCGTCATCTGGTCACCTGCGGTCTAAACCAAGGTGGTACGCCATCGGTCATGACGGCAATGGCAAAATACTATGCGACTGAAACCATGCGCAATGTCATTAATGACGGTATGGATGTCGTCGGTGGTCGCGCCGTACAAATGGGCCCGCGCAACTTTTTAGCGATTCCTTATCAATCCATTCCCGTCTCTATCACTGTTGAAGGCGCCAATATTTTAACGCGCTCGTTGATGATTTTTGGTCAAGGGGCGATGCGCTGCCACCCTTATCTGTTCGATGAGCTACAATTGCTACAAAGTGACGATAAAGAAGGCGCGCTTAAAGAGTTCGATAATCTATTCTTTAAACATTTGGGCTATACCTTTAATCGCGGCGCCAAAGCCTTTGTCGCAGGTTATGTCGGTGGTAGCAGTCATGCGCCAAGTTTTGCCGATAGCTTTACCCGCCCTTATTATAAAGACATCAATCGTCTAAGCGCAGGATTTGCCCTGACCGCTGATATGGCGCTAGGTCTACTCGCGGGTGATTTAAAACGTAAAGAGATGCTCTCTGGGCGCTTAGCAGATATTCACGCCCATCTATTTATCTGTACAGCGATTTTGCAATTTTATGAATATGGTTCTAAATCAGAAGCCGAGCGCTTACATGCAGAAGTGGCGCTAAAAAATAGCCTTTACACCATTCAAGAAGCCTTTTTATCCTTGTTTGCCAACTTCCCAAATCGCATGGCGGCAAGCGTAGTCAGCTTTGTCACTTTCCCAAGCGGTCGTATCTTTGCCCCAGTGAGCGACGAGCTCAAACGCCAATTAGGCGATACCTTTATGGATGACTTTGAAGCCAATCCATTCCGCGATTACCTTAAAACCATGGTGTATTACAATACTGAGCCAGATGATGTCAATGGTCGCATGGAAAACGCTTATCAAACCCTGCTCGAAGTAGAGCCTTTATGGCAGAAATTTAAAAAGGCAGAGCATAAAGACCATTTCGAAGGTCTGACTTTTGAAGATCATGTGGTTTATGCTAGCCAAAATGGTGATATTACCGAAGCAGAGGCGGAGCAGCTGATTCGCTATAATGCCATACGTTTTGATTCCTTATTAACCGATGTCTTTGATAAGCATTTAGCCGAAGCGCAACCTCGCGATAATCCGCACAGTTTGGATAATGCGGTACATAAACTCACCGATTACGCGCAATTAAAAAACCAAGCGCAAGCAAGAAACGGCGTTGCGACAGATGATTCTACGCAGACGGCTGATGCGGTCACTGCTGATAAGCAAGAATCCACGGGCGATGACAACCCAGACCACGGCTATGAAAGCGATGGTGATGTCAAAATGGTCAGCGAGCAAGATACAGTCGAAGAAGTGCAAGAACAAGCCGACTTTAAGGATGTAAATCCTGATGCAGAAGCGCTTGATCCGCGTCGCCGTGATGCAGAAACCCATTTGAGCGAGCGTATGAGCTATAACCATAGCCTGCATAAAACTGATCCTACTTCTGATAAAATGATAAAAGAAACAGATAGTGGCATAGAAAAACCTGACAATCATGCTGAGTGGCAAGATGGTCTACGTCGTGACGAAAATGACAAGATATAAAAAGGTTTGAAGTTATTGCGGTTTTAAACAGTCACGGTATAAAACCGCTAAGACCAACCTCTGCTCATAATCGGTTCGCCCTTAAGCGAGATTATTCAATATGAATAGTCTCGCTTTTTTGTTTATACCCCAACTACTACCAATCAATTTACTCAAAAATTGCTTATGTTATTCAATTTAATCTAAAAATTTTTGCCGATAAATAAAATTAAAATACCGTGCGTTTATTCTCTTGCGCTGTTTTAGTCATAAATATTTCTTGCAGTTACCCCAACAATTCTTTTATATTGTCCCCAAAATCTGACTTCAGAGACAGATAACAAACTTTTAGACGTAACGAAAATAGGCATAAAAACGATACTTATATACTAGGTAGCGTATTTATGGCTGCGCGTTACGGCAACCAAGGACAGTAGTTATGTGGAAGAATATGGGATTAACGGGCAAGATTATTGTTGCCATGGTGCTGGGTATCATACTGGGTTTATTTATAAACTACTCAGGATTAAACACCGAAGGCAGCTTTGTTAGTGACTATGTGACCAATGGCTTATTTGCCATTATCGGTAAGCTGTTTGTTAACTCGCTAAAAATGCTGGTTGTGCCCTTGGTACTGATTTCGCTTATTTGCGGGGTTTGCGGCATCGGTGATATTCGCTTGCTTGGTCGTATCGGTACCAAGACCTTTTTTATCTATATGATGACAACGGCGCTGGCTATTGCCACTGCGATTGGTCTTGGTGTGTTGTTTGGCATCGGTAAAGGCATGGATATCGAGACGGAAGCGGCATTTGAAGCGCAATCAGCACCGCCTCTGCTCGATGTATTCTCCAATATTATCCCATCCAACCCCATCAGCGCGATGGCAAATGGCGATATGTTATCGATTATTTTCTTTGCTATCTTAATCGGTATCAGTATCTTGATGGTTGGTAAACCTGCCAAAGGCTTGGTGCAAAGCTTGGAGCTTATTAATGAGGTCATCTTAAAGATGGTGACCATCATTATGAACCTTGCGCCTTATGGTGTGTTTGCGCTACTAGCAAAAGCCATGTCAGAGCTTGGCTTAGACCTTATCTGGTCGCTGCTTGGTTATGTCGCGGTATTGATTGGCTCGCTTGCTTTCCATTTCTTTGTGACCATGATGATTGTTTTAAAGATTGCTTCAGGCCTATCGGTGCGAACCTTTTTAACAAAAATGCGCGAAGTACAGATTTTTGCGTTTAGTACGTCAAGCTCAAACGCGACGATTCCGATTACCTTGCGTACCGTCACCAAACGTATGGGCGTCAATAACTCTGTTGCTTCGTTTACCGTGCCATTTGGCGCCACCATCAATATGGATGGGACGGCGATCATGCAAGGGACGGCGACCATTTTTATTGCCAATATCTATGGCATTGATTTGGGCATCACCGAGTATTAGACCGTTATTTTGATGTCGGTACTTGCTTCTGTTGGTACGGCAGGCGTTCCAGGTGTTGGTTTAATTATGCTTTCAATGGTATTTGCACAAGTAGGCTTGCCAATCGAAGGTATCGGCCTTATCTTAGAGGTCGACCGTATCCTTGATATGTTGCGTACTGCCGTCAACGTCAGTGGCGATGCTGCCGTAACCGCTATCGTCGCCAAGTCAGAAGGCAAAATGGATCTAGCCATTTATAACGACCCTGATGCAGGTACAAAAGACGTTTTCGATGGTCATATCGATGAAAACAGCGAGCGCGAATTCTCTGAAGTCTTTAGCGATGGCATTATGGGCAGTGAATACGACGATATTAAACGTGGTTAGGCCAAGCATGGCTGGTGGGTAATATCAATTAGTCACTTATAAAAATGCATAATAAAAACCTCAGCCAAATGGACTGAGGTTTTTTTCTGTCTTGAGTAAGGTTTGGAAATTGATATATAGACGAAATAACTTAAGGCTGT